>JAHQVY010000073.1 GCA_019634095.1 Cellvibrionaceae bacterium | reverse complement strand
GCTTATTAGGGTAATGCAGGAGCAATTACCGAGGAGCAATTGCTGAGACAACGCACAATAGCCAGTCTATTTAAGGCGGAGCAACACCGCCAAGGGCACTTAGGGGCGTGCTCATGAGGCCTAAATAAATCTCAAGTGTTTTGGGTATATGTCGGGATTCTAAGCAAAAATCTAGAGAAGGCTCTGTTTCAATTCCCAAGCCTGTCACCTGTTTCTTGGAACCCGTTTCTCTGCGAGCAAGGTCTGCAGCTGTGCAATGGGAGGTAACCTTTGTTTCCCGCGGATCGGCGATTGTCGCGCCTTGTTTGACAAGAAAAAATTGACCCCTTTTTAAGAGCTAAACCTCAGAGGCTATGAGCGTAGCGTATTTTTTGCAGTGATGTCGTTGTATCAATTGCTGGAATCAAAATCCGTTTTTAGGGGCTGCGCCATTTAAGAGCTGCGCCATTTAAGAGCTGCGCAATCTATAGCTGTAGCGCCTTGCGCAGTGCCTGGAGTTTCTGTTTGTTTTTGGCTCGGTCTACCTTGGTTTCCCCAGCCTTTTCTGGTAGCGCCTGTCTTTGAATCTCAAGGGATTCGCCGCGCAACACCTTCGCACACATTTTCTCGTAGTGTTCGCGGAAAATAGGGAAGGCGCGGTATTCAGGGTTGTTAAGTAAAAAATACCAGTCGCACGCCTTACCGGCGCAATAAACCGCTGGATGGCTCCAGTGCGCATTGGCCTTCGGTGAGGGCGCGCGGCAGGCCTCCAAGTAAGCTTCGTGGGCTTCGGGTAAATCTTGATGACCGATTTTTTCGCAGTATTTAATCACCGTGGCGAGGGTGGGGAGAAACTCTTCATTTTCGAGTAACGCTTTTGTCGCCTGCAAAATGATGTCGCAATCGAAGCGTTGCAGTGACTCCAGCCAGAGCCGCTTCACTGCTTTGAGCTCATTGGCGTTGGCGAAGGCTTTGAAATATTGGTTGTGGTAATTTCGCTTGAGTACGGCAAACAGCGTATTAATCGTATCAATTTGCCGTTCGCTAAAGTGTTTGGCTGACTCAGGTTGCCCAGCTTCTGTCGGTAAGTTCTTGTTCAAGGCTCATTTCTCTGGTTGACTGCACATCGCCCTGATTGGCTAGGCGATGGGCCCACTGGCGCTTTGCATGCTGCAAGAAACGCGTGTTCCACGATGTGTGCAGTTGGTTGCTATCGCGCCAATATACAACGAATTCAGCGATAAGTGACTCGGCGAAAGCCAGGTCGATATTGGCGAGTTGCAATATATCAAATACGTCTGCCGTCGGCTGCCAATTTGGCGGAATGGGCTTGGGGTCGGTGCTGCTCTCCCGCGAAGCACGGTACTTATTCCACTGTATTCTGACGTGGCCGATAAATTGGCTGTTCCAGGTTTGTTTGGCTTCTCCGCGCTCTTGCCAATAGAGAACAAATTCGGGGATCGCGTCCTCAATAAACCCCTGAGGTATTGCCATATGCAAAGTCATTACCTCCATGGCGTCAACGCTGGGCCGCCAGTGGCGGTTAATTTGTGAACTTTTTTCCTGTCGGTTGCGTTTCGTTTCGAAGTGCCGCCATTGATAGATAACGTGTTGAACAAATTTTGCACCCCAAGAGCGGGCGGTCTCTCGGCTCTCGCGCCAGTAGGTAACAAACTCCGCGACTTGCTCGTAGGCAAAAGTTGAGGGAATATTGTGCTGCGCTAATTTCGCCAGCGCCATGTCGTCCGGTTGCCAATTTGGGGAAATATAGTTTTTGCTGGCGGGTGTCGTGGCCTCGGCCGGGGGAGGGTTTATCTGCGCCTGCGTTTGGGGGAGCCTAGTCTTGAACTGCACATGGGGGTTAAAGGCGAACCTAAACTGCGCGGCATTGCCAAAAGGCGCGGAGGCGATGATGAGCACGCCTTTATCCCGAAGGCTGTTGCACAAACGCTGTATATCTATGTCGTTCCAAAAAGGGAGGGCTTCGCGCAGGGCTGTTACTTCGAGGTTAACCCACTCGAAACCGTTGTTGTACGCGGTGGGTAAGTTTGTGCTAACTTCGCTCAGAGTGGCTGCCAAAACGCTTTCTTCCAAGCCGATAGCGGTAGCGAGGCTGCGATACAGTAAGATCGGTTTTTCAGGCTGAAGAGGGAATTTCATGGGCGCCACTCTACCACGCTTAAAGACGGTCGGGAACGTGTTTAACAGGTACTTTAATAGGCACTATGCACTCGATGTTGCGCCATTGTTGGCAGCGCTATGAAAAAAGTGTTAGCGCTACCAAGGATTAGTCTACAACTGCCGTCATATATATACCCAAAACACTTGAGATTTAGGCCTCATGAGCACGCCCCCTTTTTGCCCTTGCCTGTGTTGCTCCGCCTTAAATAGAATGGCTATTCTGCGTTGTCGCGCCTTGCCAAGACCAAAAATTGGCGCACTCCTAACACCTAAATCTCAAACGCTTTGGGTATAAAATGGAACGTTTCGTCACTTATGAATGATACCGCCCTCATTAAAGCCGCGCAAAAGGGCGATGCCAATGCCTTTGAGCGACTGCTGGAGCAGTACTACGATAGCATTTTTCGTTTCGCCATGAAGTGGAGTGGCAATCGCCACGATGCCGAAGATATTGCGCAGCAGGTTTGCCTAAAACTAGCGCAATCACTGGCTAAATTTCGTTTTGAAGCCCAGTTTTCGAGCTGGTTATACCGCATTGTGATTAACACCGCAAAAGATTTTCACTCGCGGGAGCAGCGCACTGCTACAGCATGTGTGGCAACCCCGCCAGCGGTGGACACGGGCGCTGAGGAAGCGGTGATATTGCTACATCAAATCCTAAACAAAGCCGATAGCTGGGGCGAAGGGTTTAAAGAAAGCCTGTTGCTGGTGCACGGTGAAGGCCTGTCGCATGCCGAAGCTGCAAAAATATTGCAGGTAAAAGAAAGTACTATTTCGTGGCGCCTACACCAGGTGCGTAAAAAGTTAGCTGCCTGGCAATCAGCCAATCGCTGCGGAGACTGAATTATGAATGACGACCAACTTTTATCCGTTTTTGCCAAAGCCGATGAAATTCATGTGGACGAAAATAAAAAAACACAGGCAATAAATACTGCCATTGCCGAGTTTAGTTCCGCAGCAGAACAAAAAAAGACATTAAATTTATTCCAAGGAATCGTCGCCCGCCTGCGTCCTATCTTCAGTCAGCAAGTTAACGACGGGAGAAAAGACATGAAACGTGAAAATAGAAAATTTGTTTTTGGCGGTGTTGCCGGTGCAGCGGTATCTACTTTTGCTTGGTTGGTATTTGTCGGCAACCCCGATCAGGTTGTCACTGTAGAAGGCGATGTCAATCCGGCGGCGCAGGGGCAAGAGATTGCAGCAACACCGAAGCAATCGCCGGTGAAGTTCGAAGACGATACGCTGCGCCCAGAAAATAGCGATTCCATTTCTACATTATCAGATCCAAGTGGCAGCTCCGAAAATAATAGTCCGCCGCACGAAGAAGCGGACATGGGTACTCAGGTTGAATTAGCTACTGAGGTTGAAGTAGCTGCAGAGCTTGAAACAGCTGTGGATGTCAGTGTGGACAAAGTTGCCTCCTCGGCCCCGAAGCAAGCCGAGAGTTCAGCGCTTCCCTCTAGTATGGCGACCACCATGGCCAAAAGCCGCTTACCGGCGGCAGATCGCGCGCCCGGCGCCAATTTCAGGCATGCGCCAACATCCCGCGAAGCGAGCGCTCAAGTGGTTCCGATTCCGCTACCAAAGCCGATTGATACTTTGCCTGCCAATGGCTATTCAGAGGAGGGGCGCGATCAATTCGAAAGCTTAGCGGAAAATGACGTTAAGCTTGCCACAGAACACCCGGTATCGACCTTCTCTGTGGATGTGGATACAGCCTCTTATAGTTTTGTGCGCTCCGCTTTAAGCCGCGGCGTTCTGCCGCAAAAAAATGCAGTGCGGATTGAAGAAATGGTGAATTATTTTGATTACGACTACCCGCTGCCAGGCAGCCGCTTCCAGCCCTTCAAGCCTACGGTGGCGGTGGTAGACTCCCCCTGGGCAAAGGAAAAAAAGCTGATTCACATTGGTATTAAAGGTTACGATCTCGCCGAAAATACGCGGCGTAAAGTCAACATAATTTTTCTTTTGGATGTGTCGGGTTCTATGAAGGCGGCGGATAAATTGCCACTGGTTAAACAATCCCTGTCGATGCTGCTAAATGTTTTAAAGCCCAGTGATCGAGTGGGCATTGTGGTTTACGCGGGTGCGGCGGGCGCTGTGCTCGAGCCGACCCCAGTCTCAGAAAAACAAAAAATTATCGATGCCATGAACCGCTTGCAGGCTGGTGGTTCCACGGCTGGGGGGGAAGGCATTAAGCTGGCTTATCAGTTAGCGGAAGCGAATTTTGATAAAGCCGCTGTCAACCGAATTATATTAGCCACCGACGGTGATTTTAACGTGGGTATCCGCAATCGCGAAGAGCTTAAGGGTTTTATTGAGAGAAAGCGCGAGAAGGGTATATTTCTCTCGGTACTCGGCTTTGGTAGAGGCAATTACAACGATCACTTAATGCAGAGTTTGGCGCAAAACGGCAACGGCATGGCCGCCTATATCGATACACTGGGTGAGGCGCAAAAGGTGTTGGTAAACGAAGCAACATCGACATTATTCCCGATTGCTAAGGATGTAAAATTACAGTTTGAGTTTAACCCTGCCACCGTTGTGGAATACCGCTTAATCGGCTACGAAACGCGTCGTTTACAGCGAGAAGATTTTAACAACGACAAGGTCGATGCGGGAGATATCGGCGCAGGCCACACGGTAACCGCAATTTATGAAATAACCCCCCGGGGATCTTCGCAAAGGTTAGTCGACGATCGGCGCTACGATAGCAAGGCCCCGGTGGTTGGTCGGGATGATGAATATGGCTTCCTAAAGATTCGCTACAAATTGCCGGAGGCTGATAAATCGCAATTAATTACTCATACAGTGGGTGTCGAAAATCAGCAGAATAAGTTAAGTACAGCGCTGCAGCGCGAGATAAACTTCGCTTCTGCGGTAGCGGGTTTTGCGCAACTGCTCAAGACTAGCAAGTATGTGGGCGACTGGAGTTACGATAAGGCCATTGAGCTGGCGCAGTCTAACAAGGGCGCTGATGAATTTGGCTATCGCACAGAGTTTGTGCAGTTGATCCGCAAAGCTAAGGTTGCCGAGGCAATGTAAAATTAAAAAGTTCTTCGCACCGTATTAATCACTGTTTGCAGCGATGACTACTGGAGTGTAAAGAAAGGATATTTCCTATTTCATTCACACCGCCGCCTGCGCGGAAGCGGGTGACAAGCCTATAGGGACATACTTCCCAGCAGGTTTGAAACAGGAGCTATCCTTTTTCTTGGCTTCTAGTTAGTAAGGGCTCGTAAAAGCGCTTAATTGCCGATACACTCGCAGGCTGTTTACCTGTTATTTACCCGTAGCGTTTGAAATTTAGGTGTTAGGCGTGCGTCAATTTTTGTTTTTTGTAAGGCGGTACTCATATGGATGCGAGGTATTAGGGCAACGCGGAATAGCCATTCTATTTAAGTCGGAGCAACACCGCTAAAAGCCTTAAGGGGCGTATTAATAAGGCCTAAATTTCAATCGCTACGGGTATTTAACCCTCCATAAATTGTTTTCTGCTTAGCTTGGTGAGTTTCTATGTTTGCCCACGATAGCGAAAAAGAGAGTGCTTTGCGCTTTTCTCGTTATGACGAGAACCATCTACTTTCTTCAATTTCTCCCCATATTATTAAGCTCGAAGATCAAATTTGGCCCAGTGTTGAGCATTATTTCTGGTGGCATGTTGTGAAAAAGCAAAAATTTCGTGACAAAATTTTGCAAAGCTCTGCGCTTGATGTACGAAAAATCGGCGGTGTATGGTATCGATCGAAAATAGCTGGCTGGAAAGAAAAGCGGCGGGTATTGATGACCCGTGCACTCTACACCAAAGTTCAAATGTATCCCGACATACAAAAGTACTTACTTGCTACACAGGACCAATTAATTCTGGAAACCTCTCTGTATGATTATTACTGGGGCATTGGTCGTGATCAGCGGGGCTACAATACCTATGGGCAAATTTGGATGGATATTCGCAAGCGATTGCAAGCCTCACTGGCATAGTTGTTCGGTGGGTGAGTTCGATTATACCTCCAGGCGATGCTGCGACAGGTTTGCGTATGCGCAGTTTGATGTAGTTAAATTAAAACCTAATTTATTCAAGTTCTAGCAGATTTGTAGAAAATGGGTTTTTTTATTAATCCTATTTTCTATACACTGTCGCTGCTCTTATGGATGTAGCTTTTCTTATGGATGTCGCGTTGCAATCGGTTTGTTTATCGTTTCTCGACGGCAATCGATGCGGGCGATGAGCGCGCACAAAGCTATTTTCGTTTGGCTCACGGTATCATTTCTTTGGCTGGTGGCCACGCCTCGAAATCAAGTGGTTTTATTTTTTGGTTGTCAATCAGACATTTTCCAATATTGGGGTGGTAGAACGTGTGTAGAAACAAGGGAACTTGCAAAAGGGTATTGCAAGCAAGTTGGAGATATCAGGTAGCAATTTACTCGACAAAAATAATCTGCTGTTGCTACTTTCTTTTCCTTTCCATTTTCGTCAATGCTGACGATTTTATTTACCGTAGCATAAATTCTAATAAATTAGCGCAATTGGGTAAAATTAATGCTATAGCCCAAGACGAAATAGGGTTTATATGGTTTGGCGGCGAGAATGGTCTCGCACGCTATGATGGTTATAAAATTAAGCTGTTTCAAAAATCGGACGCCGGCCTAATAAGCAGCCGTATTAACGATATTCATGTGAGTGTCGACGGTGTTATGTGGTTGGCAACGCCGCACGGTTTGAGCCGCTACGATGCCGAGTTGGAGAGTTTTCGATCTGACGTCTACCCCGGGTCGCATACATCGCGCGATGGCTCAAACAATTTTCTGTGTCTCGAGGAAGGCTTGCAGCGGCGTTTGTGGCTGGGTGGCGAAAGTGGTTTGTTTATTTATGACCGAGATACCCAGTCGCTCAATCAGATCAAACTGGACGTTTTCGGTGTCGCGAATCTAAAAAATGCAGTAATTCAGTCGATTGTTAAGGATATCTACGGTCGGGTTTGGGTGGCGACACAATCTATGGGCGTGATAATGCTCGATTCCGTGGGAGACGATCAAAGCTTGTTTAGCTTTGTGTATAAGAATGGCCAAAAGTTGGCGGCTCCTATGGCCGCGAAATTGTATTTAGACAACAATAGCGCGGTTTGGCTTACCAGTGTGGAGGGGGAAGCTTATCGCTTTTCACGCGCATCGAATCGCTTCGAATTTGTCGATCTTCTCGGTTGCACCAGTCGGGCCGGTGTTGCGCGCAATAATTGCGAGCACAATACAATTACCAGCTTGTTCTGGGACAATAACGGCGTGTTGTACGCATCGAGTCAGCGCGGACTTTCAGTGCATTATCCAGTGACGGCAGAGCAAGCTGCGGTAGAGCAAGCCGCAACGAATAAAGTGGGTACCGAAGCGTCGGTGATTTTTAAAGACAAGGAGAGTAACCTATGGTTTGGTTATTCCTCTGCCGAAGTAGATATTGCACGACGCGATACTCGACGAATAACCCGTATCATCCAGGCTACCAGTGCCGACTCGCCGAGTGAGCTGAATATCTTATCGGCTACTGAAGGCGGAGATCGTATTTGGTTTGGCACTGATAGAGGGCTGCTCTACCTTGAAAAAAATGCAAATACGCTACAATCGTTTCCCACTGTACTTAACGATCGCAGCTATAAAATTCATTCGCTGGTACACGACGGCCAACGCAACGATTTATGGTTGGTAATAGATGGGCTCGGTCTAGCGCGCTTGTCACTGCGCGACGATAGTTTGCGTATCTATTCGGCATCATTGAGTGCGAGCGGGAAGATCGTGAACAATGTCGGTAGCGCTAAAGTGTCAGTCAGGCCATCGGAGATTGGTGTCGCGCCCAGTGTAGTGTTTCAAGATAGCCGTTCAGACATCTGGGTGGCTTCCGAATTGGGGCTGGCGCGTTTCGCCGGTGACGAGGCAGCGGATTCTAAGCCGAGCTTTATGTCTCTCGCCATGCCACCCAGCGTCCCCAGTACCTGGCGGGTCAAGGCCCTGTATGAAGATCGTGATCAACAGCTATGGGTTGCGTCGAATGATGGTCTTTACCATATCGACCGGGAAAAAATGACCTTAGTGCCACACCTGCGAAGCTTTGCCGCGAAGTTAAATCGCGGTATTAAAACGGTATTTGAAGATAGCCAAAGGCGCCTGTGGTTGAGTTTGCCCCATGGCGGTGTGGGTTTATACGATAGGCAAAACAGCGCTTTTATCGAGCCACCGCAGTTGGCTATGCTATCCGACTTACTAATCCACCAAATACTGGAAGATAATGCCGGCAATTTGTGGTTTGCCAGTAACACCGGCTTGTTTCGCTATGACGACAAGGTAGGTAAATTACAGCTGCTCGGAAAAAAAGACGGCCTGGGAACAAATCTCGGAACCACCAATGCTGCCATTAAACTCGACTCTGGGGAGCTGTTATTTGCAACGGAATCGGGGCTCACCCGCTTTGATCCAGCGTGGTTTGATAAGCATGCCGCTTCGCGCACTACGGTATTGACAGACTTTAAAATTTTTAATAAATCCGCAGAGATCGGTACCGAGCAGTCGCCAATTGAAATGTCAATTACAGTAAGCCCCGGTATCGTGCTGAGCCACAAAGACAGCGTGGTGACCTTTGAGTTTTCCGCTTTAAACTACTTGAAACCCGGTGCTAATCAATATGCCTACCGACTGCAGGGGCGAGATAGTCAATGGCAAACTCTGGGCTACGAGAATCAGCTGACTTTCGCCAATCTCGCGCCGGGAAATTATGATCTGATGTTGAAAGCGGATAACGGTTACGGTATCTGGGGGGATCGGATCACCAAATTAAACCTGGTTGTGAATATGCCCTGGTGGAAAGCCTGGTGGGCCTATGCGGTCTATTTAGTATTGCTGGCGTTGGTGATTTTCGCTGCTAGCTTGGTGACTTCTAGATTTCGCGCCTATGGCCGACAAAAAAGTTTAAATCTTCGATTGCAAGAACTCGATAAGCTGAAAGATGAGTTTTTAGTGAATACTTCTCATGAATTGCGTATGCCTGTGAACGGTATGGTGGGGGTTGCCGAAGCCCTTAAGCATGAGGTACGGGATAAAATATCTAAAGATCAGTTGAAAAAAATCGATGTGATTATGGCCTGTGGTCACAATTTATTTACATTGATCGATGATATTTTAGATTACTCTCAACTCACCGATGGCAGCTTGAAGCTTAATAGAGAAGCGGTTGATTTATACAAGCTAATCGATGTCGTGTTCTCACTATTGGAATCTCTAGTAGCTGCGAAGCCGATTATTCTGGTGAATGCCTTGTCTCCCAATATGCCGCGGGTATTTGCCGATGAAAATCGTTTATCGCAAGTGCTGATTAACCTTGTCGGCAATGCGATTAAGTTTTCAGAAAAAGGGTATATCACGGTGGGCGCGAGTTATTCCGAGGATCGGGTGCTGATTTCAGTTGAAGATAATGGGGCGGGTATTGCTCCGGAAAGACTGGAAACCATTTTTGAACCCTTCCACCAGTTGGGCAGCGCCAAAGAGGGCATGGGTTTGGGTTTATATATTACTCAGAAATTGATCCACCTTCACGGCGGTGACATTCAAGTGAAATCGCAAGGAATTGGCACGGAAGTTTTGTTTGACCTTGAACTGGCTCCAGAAACTAGCCAAGAGACTGTGCTACCCGCACATTCCGTTATCGGTGATCTCAACACTACCGACGATATTGAGACCGATACCCGCATTGGCGACGGTGAGCAGATGTTTATTGGCGAGTCTATGCCAGAGTTGATTGCAGCGCCGCAAGACAGCCGCGACTTTATTGTGTTGATTGTCGATGATGATCCTGTTAATCGCATGATTTTACAGGGCGTATTAGCGATTCACGACTACAAAGTGTTGGAGGCCCACAACGGCGATGACGCGTTGAAAATATTGGAGCAAAACCGAGTGGATCTCGTTATTCTCGATGTGATGATGCCGGGGCTTTCCGGCTATGAAGCCTGTGCGAAAATTCGCGAAAAATACACGCTTCACCAGTTACCGGTTATTTTTCTGAGCGCGCGGAATTCGGATAAAGATTTATTTAACGGTTATAACGCTGGGGGCAATGAATTTATTTTTAAGCCTGTGACGCGCTCTAATTTACTGCCTAAAGTGGCGGTGCAAGTTCGCCTGCAGCAAGCGATAAACGCAGAAAAGCACCCGATAGCAGAATGAGCTGACCGTTTTACGGCTCGGCCGGAAAGGCGCTGTGTATGACTTTTATTGTGTAGCCTTACTGCCAGCCCGAATGTTTCAGCTTATCGACGGTGACTGCGGAAACATTCGGCCGCTTGCATTGCCGTTTTTTACGCTAATTTATGGCATAGGTCGAGCATGGCGGAATTGAAAGGCCGCGGCATGTTTTCCAGTGCTTCGATAATATCGTGATGCACTAATTTGTTTGCCTGAATACCCACACAGCGACCGCCTTGGCCCTCTTTTAGCAGTTTCACTGCGTACGCCCCCATACGACTGGCCAGTATTCTGTCGTAGGCTGCGGGCGCACCGCCACGCTGTATATGGCCCAAAATGGTAGCCCGAGTTTCCAGCTCAGTCACCACTTCTATTTTTGCAGCCAGTATGTTCACATCGCAAATGTTTTCTGTAACGCAGACAATGGCATGCTTTTTACCGCCAATTGCGCGGGTTTTTAGTTGTTGGAGAAAATGTTGTTCATTGAATTCGACTTCGGGAATTATTGCAAATTCGGCACCGGCGCCAATGGCGGCAGCGACAGTTAAATCTCCGCAATTACGCCCCATAATTTCCACTACAGATATCCGCTTGTGTGAACTCGAGGTGTCTCGGAGACGGTCGATAGCTTCAAGCACGGTATTGAGAGCAGTGTAAAACCCAATG
>JAHQVY010000072.1 GCA_019634095.1 Cellvibrionaceae bacterium | reverse complement strand
TGCGTTGTCGCGCCTTGCCAAGAACAAAAATTGGCGCACTCCTAACACCTAAATCTCAAACGCTTTGGGTATATGTTTTGCCTAGCTATATAACTAGTGTTTTTGTTATGCTCCAGTATTTAGTTAACAATTCGGCAGCGGCAATAATAAGCCTATGGCATTCAATTACTTACCTCTAAAAATCATTAGCGTGTGCGTTGTTATTCTCGGTTTTGCGACACTGGTTTCTGTATTAATTCACAATACCGAACCCCAGGCCAAGCGAGAGGCGGCGACGCGGCGATCAGCGATGTTGGTTGAGGTATACGCTGCCGAAGCCGGGGATTTTCAACCGGTAATCCAAGCCATGGGGACGGTCAAATCTGCTGCCGAAGTGGTATTGCGGCCGCAGGTAAGTGGTGAGGTTATCCGTATTGGCGACAATTTTATGCCCGGCGCGCGGGTAAAAGCCGGCGAACTGCTGTTGCAAATTGACCCCAGCGATTACCAGAACCAGCTTGAACAACGGCGCAGCGAATTAGCGCAGGCGCAATCCGCTTTAAATATTGAGATGGGCGAGCAGGCGATTGCCGAGGGTGAATATAGGCGTTTAAAAAATCCCTTAAATCCAATGCAGGAAGCACTGGTTTTGCGACAGCCGCAATTGGCCAGCGCCAAAGCAGTGCTCGCTTCTGCCCAAGCGGCCCTTGCCCAGGCGGAAACAGAACTGGAGCGCACGCGGATTCGCGCCCCCTTTGATGCGCAAATTATCAACCGCCAAGCCACAGTGGGTGCGCGCGTCAGCCCTGCGGATGATCTGGCGCTATTGCTTGGCACAGACACCTATTGGGTGGAAGCCTCCTTGCCGGTTGCCAAACTGCGCTGGCTTTACACCCAACAAACCGGCGAGATGGTTGCCGACAAGCGCGCAGTGCAAATTCGCGATCAAATTGCCTGGCCTGCCGACCAATACCGCGAGGGGCGGCTGCACAGTGTGATTGGCGCCGTCGATGAAAATTCCAGAATGGCGCGGGTGCTGGTAGAAGTGGAAGACCCCCTGGCGGAGCAGCCACACAATCGCGGCAAAATGCCACTGCTCGCCGGCAGCTATGTGGCGTGCCGGCTCCCCGCCGAGCCCTTAACCAACAGCGTGCGCCTGCCCAAGCAATACCTTCGAAAAAACGATACGGCCTGGTTAATGGTGGATGGCAAGTTGAGTATACGCGAGCTGGAACTGGCTTTTGTCGATGAAAACTACGTGTACGTTAACGCGGGAATAGCCAGGGGCGAACAGATCGTTACCACCGCGATTTCCCGGATTCGCGAAGGGGCCGAATTACAATTAAAGGGTGAAAAACCATGACTGAACCGCGCAACGAAAAAACCCGCTGGGAAGGCTCGATTGCGTGGATGGCGAGAAACGCGATTGCCGCCAACCTGGCCATGATCGTGCTGCTCGCCGGCGGTTTATTTATGGCCTTTGAGGTGCAAAAGGAAGTATTCCCTGCGTTTGAAATGGATATCGTCGATGTGGATGTCAGCTACCCCGGCGCTTCGCCAGAAGAGGTTGAGCAAGGCATTTTGCAACCCATAGAAGATGCCATACGCAGTGTGCAAGGCATTAAAGAAATGTCTTCCGAGGCGCGCGAGGGCAGCGGCAGCGTGAGTTTGGAGCTGGTGAGCGGCAGCAATAGAATGCGCGCCTTTCAAGAGGTTCAGCAGGCAGTGAACCGAGTGCGCACCTTTCCAGAAGATGCGGAAGACCCGGAAGTTAAAATCCGCGCGCAACAGCGGCGGGTAATGGAGGTGGGGCTCTACGGCGACGTGGATGTTTGGACCCTGCGCAAACTGGCCGAGCAATTGCGCGACCGTTTGCTGGTGGAAGATGCCATTACTCAGGTGAGCCTGGGTAATATGCCCGCCTATGTGACGCATGTTGAAATCCCTCAACAGCAGCTGCGGCGCTACGGACTTACCCTGGGTGAAGTTGCGCAGCTGATTGAACGCTCTGGCCGGGATATTCCCGCCGGTGCTCTCGATACCTCTCGGGGCGAAATTTTATTGCGCCTCAACGAGCGCAAGCTTTGGGCCGAGGAGCTTGCCAGTATTCCCATTGTAACCGCAGAAAATGGCGCTCGAGTAACCCTGGGTGATATCGCCCAGGTTTACGACGGCTTCGAAGAATCCGGTTTTCATTCCCTATTTAACGATCAATTATCAGTGGAGGTAGACATCTTCCGCGTCGGCAAACAGTCGCCGCTGGATATCGCCGCCGCGGTGGATTCGGTGTTGCAAGAACTGGATCAAACCTTACCCCCTGGGGTGAAGTATCGCATCGACAGTAACGATGCTGAAAATTTTCAAGACCGCTTATCGCTACTTTTGGAAAATGGTTTTCTGGCGATTTTAATCGTGTTAACCATTCTCAGTGTATTTTTGGAATTAAAGCTGGCCTTCTGGATTATGATGGGTATGACCACATCTTTCGTTGGCAGTTTGCTGTTTTTACCCGCCATGGATGTAAGCATTAATATGATTTCCATGTTCGCCTTCCTGGTGGCCTTGGGTATTGTGGTGGACGATGCCATAGTGGTGGGAGAAAATATTTTTGCGTATCGCCGCAAAGGCTTAAACAGAATGGACGCCGCGATTCAAGGCACAAAAGATATTGCAGTTCCCGTGACCTTTACCATTCTCACCACCATCGTCGCTTTTGTGCCGGTGATGTTTATTCCCGGTACCACCGGCAAATTTTGGTGGCCTTTTCCGGTTTTGGTGATTACGGTACTGGTGCTTTCCCTGGTAGAAGCGCTCTATATACTGCCTTCACACTTGGCCCATAGCAAGCCCGCCAAAAAAAACCGACTCACTCGCTGGGTGCAGCAGGGCCAGCAAAAAATTTCTTCCGCCTTCGATGGCTTTATACATAATCGCTACCAACCCTTTGTCGCTTACTGTTTGCGCCATCGCTACATTACCATGAGCACTGCACTGGGCTGCCTGATTATTGCGGCCGCCTATGCCACCAGCGCGCATATGGGCATGGTGATGATGCCGCGCGTAGCCGCAGACGAAATAGAAGCCGGGGTGCGCATGCCCGTGGGGACCACCTTAAAAGAGGTGGCCAAAGTTGCCAACGACATTACCGAGCGAACCCATGCCATGTTCGAAAAATACGATCTTTACCAGGCGGCGGAAGGCATAAAAAGTAATGTGCGCGGCAAAGGTTTTGTCGATGTCGAAATTGTGATGCTGCCACCCGATGAACGGGATATGACTGCCGCCGAACTGATAGAAATATGGCGTCAGGAAATTGGCGATATTGACGGCGTCGATCAGATTACCTTTGAAGCCGAACGCGGCCCAGGGGGTTGGCGAGACGATATTAGCGTCGACTTAAGTCACACCAACACAGACACGCTCGCCGCAGCCAGCCAGGTATTTAAGGCCCGCATGGCGGAATTTACCAATACCCGAAATCTCAACGATAGCTATAACAAAGGTAAATTGCAGTTTAACTTAAGCATGCTGCCCCAGGGTGAGCTGCTGGGTTTTACGCCGTCCGACGTTGGCAGGCAATTGCGCAATGCGTTTTTCGGCGCGGTGGCAATGCGCCAGCTGCGCGGCACCAACGAAATTGAAGTGCGGGTAAAACTGCCACTGGCCGAACGGCAACAGCAATACACCATGGAAAACCTGGTGATTCAAAGCCCCAACGGCGCCGAAGTGCCCCTGCTGGAAGTCGCGCATGCCGACCTCGGCGAAGCCTTCTCTTCCCTCAGCCGCCGCAACGGCCGGCGGGTAATAAACGTGGGTATGGACGTGGAACCGCAAAGCGCAATTAACCAGGTGATGTCTGCCATGAATCAAGAGGTGTTACCGCAACTGCGTGCAGAATTTCCCGGCCTCACTTGGAGCTACCGGGGCACCGAAGCGGAAATGCGCGAATCCACCCAGGTACTTATGAACGGCTTTGCCGCGGCAATGTTCGTGATCTACGCCCTACTGGCGATTGCCTTTCGCAGTTATTTGCAGCCGCTGATTGTTATGATCGCCATTCCCTTCGGCGTTATTGGGGTTGTGCTGGGGCATTTGCTGTTGGGTTTTGATTTATCCTTAGTGAGCTTAATGGGCACCGTCGCACTGTCTGGCGTAGTGGTGAACGGCTCTTTAATTATGGTTGACTACGCCAATAAACGCCGCGACCAGCTCTCGGCGTTAGAGGCGATCACAGAAGCCAGCACGCGCCGCTTCCGACCCATTTTTTTAACCACAATGACCACCTTTGGCGGCCTAACGCCCATCGTTATGGAAAAATCACTACAGGCGGCACAACTTATTCCCATGGCGATTTCCCTCGGCTTCGGTATTGTTTTCGCCAGCAGTATTATTTTAATTGTGGTGCCCTGTTTTTATATGGTGTTAGAGGACTTAGGCTTAAAACGCGGCGAAAAACAGCAGCTTGCCACAGAGCAACACGCCCTTAAAGGGAATGATAAGAACTAACTCAAAGCGGAGTGGCCATTAATTTAGCGCTGTCGCTCTAGGCATGGCCTGCGTATTTTCAAGGCCGCTTAAGCCTTCCCTTTCCAATAACGGCGGTTAAACGTAAAAGGGCAAAATGCCTGCACTGCCTTCGCTTCTGCAGGCCTTGTATCTAAAGTGTTGCCGGCTTAGTAAAGTGCAATTGAATTGAAGTACAATTGAATTAAAAGGCATTTAATAGCAGGCAACTTAGTGCCATTGGGGTATAGCATAGCGACTCAGAAACGATGACCCGCAAGATTAAAACCGCACCAGTTTAAACTCTGCTAGGGCGTAGTAATTGGGTAGGTTTAGAATATTGGAAATTTAGAATTGAACGCGAGGCACGGGAAGAATAGAAATATTCTGTTACTTATGCCAGGCTTGGGTTAAAGATATTATAAAGCTAGATAAAATCGCACCCTGCTCTCGCATATTCTTGACTTTACGATATCTCAACCCACCATCAAGCGCGATCATGGCAGGCCCAGCAATGCGACCAAACTTTGCAAGCCTAGCAAGATTCTGCGCGCTTTTCCCCTCACTTACGGGTATAAACTTACTGACTGTTCGACCGCGCTGA
>JAHQVY010000071.1 GCA_019634095.1 Cellvibrionaceae bacterium | reverse complement strand
CCTAAGGTTAAGGTGGCTCCTATTTTTTTGAGCCCTAAAACTCGTTTGCTATTACCGAAATTACTCATACTACCCGCTCTTCTCCGATTTATATAACCTGTACACTGCATAGCGAAGCGATACCCACCAGGCATCACCCCGAGTTAATCGCTTGGTTGTATTCGAAAAGTATAGGCAGACTCTACGATGCTTTAAAAATTACATCGCGCGGGAAAAAAACATAAGTTAATTATTATTTTTTTAAAATTTATTTTTTGACGCACCGAAAATCAGTTACTTGTACTCGACACTAAACCCCTAAGAAAATAAAGCCAAACAAATGACGTAAAAACAAATACAACTCATTGCGAAGCTGTATAAAACGCAATACATTAGTTCAAACAGCTATATAAATAAGGCCATTACCCTAGTAAAACCCGCAATAAACCAAGTTTTATTATTAATAATTATTAAAATAAAAAAGAAAAAACAAAAATGGATGACAACCATGAATGACAACAATCAATAACAACAATCGATAACAACAATGCCCTTTAAACCGAGCATATTCACCAATCGCCGCTATAGACTCGTAGTTTTTAGTGGTTTACAAATGAGAGCGAATAAAATCGGTGGACATAGCCAGCATCTGTGTGCGGAAGTGTTCCGACTCGTTGGCCAAGTGATGCATAGCGGATTCTAAATACTTAACGTCCAATGCAGAATATTTATTTTTAATTTGCACTATATTGTATTTCCAATCTATAGTTTTGTCGCCAGTACCCTGAACCAGCAACGTTGGCACATCACAGTTACGCAATTCATCAAAGCCGGCCACCCACTTGCGAAGCGCAGCAATCCAGTTGAGCTCTACATAAGGGTGTTGCAGGCTGTCGGTATATTCTAGAAAATGTGTAAATTCCGGGTTGTGGGAGCTGTCAGAAAAACGCCGTCCAATACGTCTGGTAAAGTATTGACAAATGCGGTGGGCGATAACAATTTTTTGCCAATGGTTGGGGCGAACCAAAGGGGCTAAGTACACCATCGATTTCGGAGTGATAGGCCCATGCTGTAAATAGCTCATAATCGCGGCACAGCCGGTGCTCTGGCCAGTGGCGCTCAGCGAATAACTGAGCTCCGGAGGCAACAGCGCGAGAAAGTCATTCACCGCTAAACCGTACTGGTGGAAATCATCAATACAGGCGCGCTCACCCTGACTTAATCCATGACCGGGTAAATCAAAGGCCAAAACATTAAATCCGGCATTTAAATACGCCTCCACCACATGCAGAAACAACCCGGTATGGTCGAATAGACCATGGATTATCAAAGCGGAGTGCTCCGCGCCTTGCTGACACCACAGGTTGGCAAAAATTCTGATGCCAGCACTTTCAAAAATTCCGGCATAGTGTGCGGTCTGCTCCGTACACGGCAGCCTTTGGTAGCCGTAAAAGTCAAAGTATTCTTGCAGCACCGCAATATTTTTTGCCAGTGATGCACAACGCTCCAGCTTAAGCGGCGGTATTGCGCCGTTAACGGCTTCAATACTTGATTCTGTACTTAATTCTGAAGAAAGGAACATCGCTTACCTTTCAAGATTCTGGACATTGGATTGAGTGTGAGGCCATCCGCCTGTTTACACTCAAAGCCAATTCGAACACAAAATATACAAGCAACCTAAGCTTAGCTCGAATCAGGCGCCGCGAGCAGCGTTTCACCGGCAGTTCACAAGGCATCTCAATGATCCTAAATTAATCAGTTAAATCGACTGCGAACGCCCAATGAACTGAAATTAAAGTGTTTTTTCAATTTTGCGGCTGCACCCGTAGAGTGACTGCGAATTTGCCGCAAAAGTTAAAAAATTCACTCTAATTTCAGCCCCTTGAACGCCCTCGCTACGATCCAACTGATTAATTTAGGATGATCGGCTCGCACAGACCAATAACCTTAAAAAAACCAGTGGAATTTGCTGCATACTGCTGATGCACAGACATCCATAAGTTGTTTCATTTTTGTAGCTGCACCCCTAAGATAACGACGCAAGGCCCCCCAAAAGTGGGCGATTCTCTCCAATTTCGGTACCTAAAGCGCCCTCGCTACGATGCAACGGATTTATTGAGGATTATAAAGATCTGCCATAGACTACCGGTGTTTTATGGACAAATTATGTAAGTCAGGTAACAGTGGGGCGTTATTTACAGGTCCCTGTCATACTTAGTTAAATTAAATTAGTTTTCATGTCTGGGCTCCTCGGGATTGTTTGTTGTGATTCAATGCCAGAATACGGATTCGGTAGGGGGAGTTCAGACATCTCTAATATGGTACTTCCCTGCAGCGATGCATTGCCCTAATACCTCATATCCCTGTGAGCACCGTCTTGCCAAGAACCTTAATTGACGCACTCCTAACACCTAAATTTCAAACGCTACGGGTATGATGTAATGGAAGTGAATTAGAGGAAGGCCCTTCTTCGCCGGATGCGTACAAGCCGAGCGCGGCGCCCAGAGCTTGTGGCGTAAACAAAAGCGCCAAGAATTATTTGCTATTGTTCCGCTAAACTTAAAAAATTGCTGTAGCCAACCCGGCTGGCGCCTAGAAGGTTAAGGGCTGGGTTGCAAAACGCCCGCCGCCCATGAATTCACGGCAAACCACCATAGAATGGCGCCCGCGTCGGCGCAGTAACAGGTTAAAACATTAACAAAAATGGCGAGTTAAAGTATTTCGCAAGAGTCACAATAGAGTCAGTCACAATAGAGTCACAATAATGCAATATTACAATAGAAACGCTGCGCAAAGAGAACATGAGCAAATCTGTAGCAGTGGCAAAATCTGCGGGATTGGCATTTAACCGTATGATTGAAACCGCGCGCACGGGTATTGAGCTATTTTTTACCGCGCTAACCCCTCTAGATTGGCTGGTTATTGCCGCTAACATACTGCTGGTTATTTTTGCACGCACTCTACTTAGCAAATTTGTCTCTGGTACTACCAGCGATTCCGCGTTGCAATTTCGCACCAACCTGCTACGCGGTTTAAATGCGGTAATTTTGCTGGTCTATGCCTACCAATATATCTATTTGCCCGCCGAAGCGGCGGGTAGCCGTTTTACCCTTCTCAGCATATTGGCCATTCTCTATTTAACCTACTTTTGCAATTCGCTAACACAGTACTTGGTGCGCAAGCACTACGGTAAATCGCGAAAAATTGGCGATAAACTGCATTATATCGAAACCTATCAGTCACGCTTGCTGAGTATTGTTGCCGCCGTGCTGCTCACCTTGGTTGCTCTAATTTCCATTATTCATCAACTGGGTTTCGATTCGCTGCTGGAAGCGGGCGGCGTGCTGGGTATTTTTGGCGTGATGCTAAGCCTTACCCAGGCCAGTTGGGCACCGGATATTATCAGTGGGTTGATTATTTTGAATAGTGATATGTTTGAAGAAGGCGATATTGTGGATTTAAGCAATGGCACTATTGGTCGGGTCTACAAAACCAAATTATTTCATACCGAAATTTTGAACTTGAGCAATAATCACAGAATAATGATTAGCAATGCCAACTTAAGGAACCTGACGATTCACAATCTTTCCAAGTTTGCATCGGCAAAGGGCTTGCGCGAGAGCCTGTTTTTTAAGATCGGCTATGACTGCAAAACCGAAATCATCAAAAAGATGTTCAATGAAGCTTACCGATCTGCGGTTGAAAGTAGTTTGCTTGCAGAAAATGGCACCGACCCGGAAATTAGAATCCACAACACCGGCGATCATGCAGTGGAATGGGCGTTCATCTATCATATTAAAAACGTAGAACACATTATTGCTATTCGCCGTGAGTTAAAGGAGTTGATTTACAACGCATCCCTAACCCACAATGTTTCCTTGGCAACACCGCTTACCCACAGTCGTGTTGCTTGAGCTGAAGCACTTTGAGCTTGCATACAGCCACGACGTATCCAGTATAGACCACTCGCACAAGCTCTTTTGATAAAAAAAACCAATTCATAACATCGATTTTTTTAAATATCGATGCCGCACGATTCAAATTAGGATGTCGAGTGGAATTAATGACTCGACAGCCGACCGGAGGCAAAAACATGAAGAAAAATAAGATAAAGGCCATCAGCTCCTTAAGCATGGCGCTTCTCGCATTTTCGATATCGAACAACCCACTTGCGAACACAGGAACCACCAACGATTATTGGTGGCCCGACCAACTCGATCTATCACCACTGCGAATTCAATCCGCCGAATCCAACCCTTATGGCGAAGATTTCGACTATGCAGCCGAATTCAAAAGCCTAGACCTGGCGCAAGTCAAGGCCGATATAACCGCCTTGATGAAAGACTCGCAAGATTGGTGGCCAGCAGACTACGGCCACTACGGCCCATTTTTTATTCGTATGGCCTGGCACAGCGCCGGCGTGTACCGTATTTTTGATGGGCGCGGCGGCGCCGCTGGCGGTCAGCAGCGCTTTGAACCGCTAAACAGCTGGCCCGACAACCAAAACCTTGATAAAGCTCGCCGCTTGCTGTGGCCCATTAAGCAAAAATACGGTCGCAAAATTTCCTGGGCCGACCTTATGGTGCTGACAGGCAACGTTGCTCTGGAATCCATGGGCTTTAAAACCTTCGGCTTTGCCGGAGGCCGCGAAGACGATTGGGAAGCCGAACAGGTCGATTGGGGCGCGGAGAAGAAGTGGCTCGACGCAAAACGCTATAGCGGCGATCGCGATTTGGCGAAGCCCTACGGCGCAGTGCAAATGGGCTTAATTTATGTCAACCCAGAAGGGCCCAACGCCAACCACGACCCAGTATCCGCTGCCAGGGACATTCGTGAAACCTTCGGTCGCATGGCCATGAATGACGAAGAAACTGTGGCCCTAATTGCTGGGGGTCACACCTTTGGTAAGGCTCACGGTGCCGTGGCAAACGATTGTGTTGGTGCAGAGCCTGCCGCTGGCGACGTTGAAGCGCAGGGTCTTGGCTGGAAGAACAAGTGCGGCTCCGGCAATGGCAAGTACACTCACTCCAGCGGCCTGGAAGGCGCTTGGACTTCCAATCCCATCGCCTGGACCACTCAGTACCTCGACAACTTGTTCAACTTTGAGTGGGTGCAAAGCAAAAGTCCCGCCGGCGCTACACAGTGGGTTCCCAAAGACGCAGATAAACTCAAAATTGTGCCCGACGCCCATGAATCGGGGACGTTTCACGCGCCTATCATGTTCACCACCGACCTGTCCTTAAAAATGGATCCGTCGTATCGCAAAATTGCTATGCGTTTTAAAAACGACCCCAACGAGTATCAGCTCGCCTTTGCCAAGGCCTGGTTTAAACTGACTCACCGAGATATGGGCCCGAGAGCACGCTATTTAGGCTCCGAAGTGCCCGCGGAAGATTTAATTTGGCAAGATCCACTGCCTAAGCCCGAATACGCAGCAATTACCGCCAGAGATGTGAAAAAACTTAAGCAAGCCATCGCCGACTCCGGTTTGAGCAGTGACGTATTGGTTCGCACCGCCTGGGCATCGGCCGCAAGTTTCCGCCGTACCGATCTTCGCGGCGGAACAGATGGTGGCAGATTACGTCTGGCTCCGCAAAACAACTGGTCGGTAAACAATCCATCTGAACTCAAAATGGTGTTGTCCAAACTGGAAGGGATTCAACAAGGCTTCAACGAAAAATCGAGCAGGCGCAAAGTCTCACTCGCCGACTTAATTGTACTCGGCGGCGCTGTGGGTATTGAACAAAGCGCCAAAAAAGGCGGTATGAGCATTGATGTGCCCTTTAAACCCGGACGCGTCGACGCCCTACCCAAACACACTGACGCGAGCTCCTTCGCTGTGCTGGAACCCCAAGCAGACGGCTTTAGAAATTATTTTTCAAAATCTGCCGGCGCCCCGCCAACCCGTATGTTGGTGGATCGCGCTGATATGCTTGACTTAAGCGTGCCGGAAATGACCGTATTGGTAGGCGGAATGCGGGCCCTAAACGCCAACAGTTCAGGTATTAAGCACGGCGTATTTACCGACACACCCGGGGTACTCAGCAACGACTTTTTTGTCAACCTCTTGGATATGTCCACCGAATGGGTTAAATCCAAGAATCAAGAGGGTGTCTATGAAGGTCGCGACCTCAGCAGTGGTAAAGTCAAGTGGACTGCAACACCGATCGATTTGGTGTTTGGCTCCCACGCCGAGCTGCGAGCAGTATCGGAAGTATACGGCTCGAACGACGCTAAAGAGAAATTTATGGACGACTTCGTGGCCGCGTGGACCAAGGTGATGAACCTGGGCCGCAGCTGAGTGACAAACGGAGCCCGCTCTTAGAGCGGGCCTTATCGTTACATAGAATTCGATAAATCTGCGGAAGGAGACGGGCTTGTTGCAGAAACCGCCAGGCGGATCCGCTACAGAGCCCAACCAAGGACGGGTTTACCGCGCAGTTGTGGAGCAAACCCTGCCTCCAGAGCAGGTCCTTAAATAAGGCGATGTTGCTGTTTACCGTTTAGTTAGGGAAATCACCAGCAATAAGCTTTGCAAAAACGCATAAAAAGAAAAATAAATTCAAGCTCGATTAGTCATTTTAAAGCTAGAAAAAACACTTTTTTGAACCTAAGTTAACCAGCTGGATCGTCGCCAGTGTGACTGCAGTAGATTCAAATGATTAATACAGGTTCATCGTTGGTCACGGGAATTCGGTTGCTATTGCCGCTGCCCAACTAATCACCACAATACTGCTTAGCAAATCACTGTAATAATGCATTTGCAGGCACCGGCTAGCAGTGCTGAACATCGAAATGCCTCCAGCGTCCTTGCGAGCCGCGAGTCACTGACCCGCATCGCTCAAGCGTAAGACAACCCCCGCCCCTAAGGAACGCACTAACTAACACATTAATTTTTTTGACTGTCAACAAATAAAATAGACCGCCAAAAGAAAACTTAAGTGCCATACGCCAAAAGTTGTCAAGGTAAACCCGCCGTTTAAACCCTAGATGAAACGATGTCGCCTAGAACGACAGCTTGTAGGACTTGGGCTTAAATTCAACTCATACCGGGCATGAATTTTACTGCTGAATCACAGTTTTCTAGTACCAGATAACATTTCGAATGAGAAGTATTGCATTAGTCTTCACTTCGTCTTATAAACAACAATAAAGGAATTACGCGCGAGCACATTCCCGTAGCGTCGGAGTTTTAGGTGTTACGCCTGCGTCAATTAAGGCTCTGGACTAGGCGCGGCGGTATAGTGTTCAAAAATGAAACGAAGTAGTTAACCCCCTGATACACCAAAGTGTAAAACTTAACCCAGGCGCTTAATCTATGAAAATTTTATTCGATGATTTATCTTCATTTCGTATTCAAAAATTGATTTTTAACTCAATCGATCAAGCGCTGTACCAAGTGATTGTGGTGATTGACGATACCGAGCATGTTGTGTGGGAAAACGAAAAAAAAACGCTTATTAGTCGCAACCTAATGCAACTGCGCGAAAAGTGTGAAATTTTAGATGTGACCGATAAAGTGTTGCGCCACGAAAGCGCCTATGACGAAATGATCGGTTTATCGAGTAACGGAGCGACGAATCGCATGGAGGTACCGTTGTCTAACAACCTGTATTCCGAACCCAAGAATGTGCATTAAATTAGTTTTGTTATTGCATGTTCATACATTTCCCATTTCCACACCCTGTTCTCAGGGCTCTCGAAGGGATTCGGGTGACTCCCAGCGCTAAACAGGTTTTAGCGCTTGCCCCCACTGCCGCGAGCAAGCCGGTCCCGCACTTTGTGACGCCCCGCCTTCCTCGAATAACTTACCAGCTCTTTTGTATTTAGTTATATACCAATCAGCAACTTAGCAGAGATACCCGTCTGTTGTAGACCCGTTACCTATAGGCTCCGCACCAGAATCCATGGGAACCACGGTTTGAAACAAGCGGTTTGAAACAAGGGGCATCCTTGTTTTCGTCTAGCTTTGCGGCTGGATTTCAGTCTAATGCAAACATGGCACTTAAGTTTTAGCGCTCATCAGTGCGTTCTTTAAGCCTCTCGGCGGTGTTGCTCCGCTTTAGATAGAATGGCTATTCAGTCCCCTGTATCATAATACTCGTGGCCCCTTACCAAGAACCTGAATTGACCACGACTATTAATGAGAAACTTAGATGTGGCACCCTTTGTTTCATCCTGGGCTGTAAAACCTATAGTTCAATCGCTACGGGTATAGATCACTATAAATATAAGCAATGCAAAAAGCATTCTTTGGCTTGTACTAACAATTAATATTTCTATTGCCTAGCTAAACTCCGGAGGTATTTATCATGTCTCTAAATCCTTATACACCAGGTTCAGCAAAGCTTGAAGAAAGCACAGTTAAAAAAAAAGGTGGTGTGTTATCGATTTTGCGAAGAATTTTTATGCTGCTTGGTATTATCTTTGCGCTAATGTTACTACTCATTTTATGGGCTGCAATCTCAACCTCTAATACGCGCAAAAAGTTTGAAGGCATTGCAGAGCCATTTATAAAGGAGTTTCTTTCGAATCAAAGCCCATGGAACTACCAGTTAGCCAAACCTCACCTGAGCTCCGCTTGGTTCGAGGCGACAAATAACGATCAGGGAATAAAATTATTCGCCCTATTAAATGGGCTTGGGAAACTAAAGTCTATCGATTCCATAAAATTACAGGGTTGTATCAATCAAACAATGATGTATTCAGGTAAAATTGAGCGCTGCAATTATTTGGTAGCGGCAGACTACAACACAGCCTCTGCGCAGATACTTATCGGCCTTGCTACAGAGAACAACAGGCTTAAAGTTTTGCAACTGCATGTTAAGTCTAACGCATTCACACAATAAGCTACACTGGAATTAATTCTCGCAATATCCTATACCCGTAGCGTTTGATATTTGGGTGTTAGGAGCGCGTAATTTTTTGTTCTTGGCAAGGCGGTACTCACATGGATGTGAGGTATTAGAGCAAGGCATCGCCACAAGGAAGTGGCATATTAGAGTAATAACACTCCGGTCTTTCGAAGTATGCATTTTGCGGCCTGTATCTAGCCTTTTTATTCTTCTTTATCGGGTATTTTCCAGGCATTCAAGTGCCGGGAACGCTTGCATAGCCCTTTGAAAGCTTGAACGGCCTAGACAATGCGCCGGGCATTCCTGAGGCTGCAGCTAAATTAAGTGCTATTCGACAAAAGCGGTATTCCTTCTTTCCGCCAGAAGTGAACGCAACGGGCCAAACACAGTTTTAAATAAACAACCTTGCCTTCCCCTTGCACTCTCAACTACCTTAGTGACCTAAAGTTTCCTTCACACCGGGGGTTCAACCATGCCTTATACCTTATCTCATACCGTTGTAGCACTGCCTTTTTTACTGAGTGCCAAAAGAAAGGTTCCCATCGCCGGGATTGCGGTCGGCAGTATGTCCCCCGATGCCCTTTATCTTGTTGCTCTGACCCCCACAGGTTCACCGGCGAATACGCTGCCCGGCATTTACCTATTTTGTTTTATTTGCTCATTATTAGTTTGTCTGATTTGGTACATATTTATAGAAAAACCCACGCTAGAGTTTTTAAACCTGCCACAGCGACGTTGGCGGCTGGGCGGAAATTCGCTTGTACTACTATCGCTAGCGGTGCTTTTCGGCACCTCTTGCCACTTACTTTGGGACGCCAGCAGCCACATTTACGGCGCTTTCGTTATTAACAGTGAGTGGTGGCAGCAAGAATTTTTTTCACTCCCTTTATACAAATGGAACCAATACAGCAGCGGCATTCTAGGTTTAATTGCGCTGTTTCTATGGTATTTATACTCTCAGGTAAAAAGGCGTCATAAACCCTATCGCGGAAAACTCGCTATAGGTTTATTAATTTATAGCATATGCATTGCGCTATTTATTTTCTTGGCAAATTTTATTCACGCGTCGCAACAGATTTCCGACTATGCGGTGCGCAGCTCCATTGGACTTATCTCCGGGAGCGTGGCCGCTATGTGCATTTATGCATCGGTTTTATACTTACAGAACCGTGTTCGCAACAAACTATAGGCCAGGAGTAATTGACAAGGTTAAGCCAATGCCACCACCCGGGTTAAAAAAGCTTGCCTAATGCTTCAATAGAGGCTTTTTTTCTCATAATGCATGACGATATACCCAAAGCGTTTGAGATTTAGGTGTTAGGAGTGCGTCAATTAAGATTTTTAGCAAGGCGGTACTCATATGGATGTGAGGTATTAGGGCCGTACTAATAAGGCCTAAACCTCAATCACTACGGTATACTCAGTAAGCCATACAACCAAAGGATATTATGAACCGCCGCAAACTTTTAATAGCCGCAAGCGCAGTCACTGCGGGTGCTTATACCGCAGCAATCTACTGGCCGCGGCGCTGGCGGTATATTGTCATCCACCACAGCGCTGGCAATTACGGCACTATTGAATTTCTACAAAAGGTTCATCGACAAAGGCAAAAAAACGACCCCATCGATGCTATCCCGTATCATTATGTTATCGGTAACGGCAATGGACTTGGCTTAGGTGAGATCGCTTCCGATTTTCGCGTGCGCTATCATCTTTGGGGCATGCATGTGTCGGCCAATAATTTTGATAGGAACTTTAGGGGTATCGGAATTTGCCTTATCGGCAACTATGAAATAGACACTGTTCCACCAGCCCAACTGCAGGCGCTTGTTACCCTAACCAAACAGTTAATGGAAAAATATGCCATCACTGTCGACAATATTTCTGGACATGGGCTCACCCCCAATGAGCGCACCAAGTGCCCCGGGAAACACTTCCCAATGCAAGCGTTTAAACGCGCGCTTATATCCCGTAGCGAACGAAATTTAGGCCTTATTAGTACGCCCCTTAAGGCTTTTAGCGGTGTTGCTCCGCCTTAAATAGAATGGCTATTCTGCGTTGTCTCGGCAATTGCTCCTGCATTGCCCTAATACCTCACATCCCTGTGAGTACCGCCT
>JAHQVY010000070.1 GCA_019634095.1 Cellvibrionaceae bacterium | reverse complement strand
TATGGGGTAAAGAGTCTCGCTCCATTCCAGCAATAAAACTACCGGGCGATTAAAACTGGCCCGCTCTTGGCGCGGCAATTCTTGCAGCGGTTCATTGCGGCTTAATAGGCGCAGGCTAGCGGCTACATCGATGCGCTTGCTGCGGCGGCGCCCAGTTAGCACTTGGTCCCAAAGGTTTTGCCATTGGCCGGGTTTGCGCAAAGGCTGCTTCGGCAATGGCTGTACTGGCCTTGAGTCTTGCTCTGTCGTTTCTGGCCATTCGATTTTTTGTTGTTCTTGTTTAGGCTTGGCTTCGCAGCGTGCAACATACCAGTAGCGTTGTTCTCTTTGCGGTAAGTAGATGTCTTCAGTGGCGAAAGTATTCGTTTTTGAGCTTGTGTTCGTTGCGGGTTCAGTATCTAAATTATTTTGGTTTGTTGCGTTTTTTTCTGTTGGCGATTCACCGTGCTTTTTATAAGCCAGGGCAGAGGCGAGGCCATCGTGACACGAAGTATCGTCCTCACTTTGTTTGAGTACTCGCAGTAAATCTGCCCGAGATAATAAGCTGTTCATAGTATTCCGCCCTAACGGGGCAAGGCATGGCTTTTATGAAAGTACAGGCCAAGCTTGTTTAACCAGCTTATTTGGCCTTCCTTTGTATTCGCAACCTGGCTTAAAGCGCCTAATAAATCGATAAATTCCGCCAGGCCCGTTTTGGGAAATTCGCGGCAGTTGTTGCGGTCTTGCAATATTTGTTCAACGACAAGCTGCAAGACCTCTTTATCCATAGTGGGAAAGTGCTGCTCACCGATAGCGATAAAATGCTCGGCTAATTTATCGGGTAAAGTCAGCTCTAACACCACGCAGCGCCGCAATAAGGCGGCGGGCAATTCGCGAATATCATTACTGGTAAGCACCACCAAGGGCGCCTTGCCTTCTGGACACAGGGTTTTATCCAGCGGCGGGATGGCAAAGGCCTTATTGCCCAATACCTCTAATAAGCCGTTGGCAAGGCTAATATCGGCTTTATCAATTTCATCAATTAACAGCACAATGCCCTCCTCTTTTGGATTTGGCCCCTCAGGGTCTTGCGGCGGGCAATAGTTGTGGCTGCATTTTGAATTATGGGTTTCGGCATCCGCCCAATTAAAGGCCCACCACAGCGGGCCGGGGCCAATATAATTTTCCAGTTGCTTTACCTTGGTTGCGGCCTCGGCATCGTTTGCGGCAAGTTGCGCATCGGATAAACGGCGGGTGTAATCCACCGACCAAAGTAAATCGGAATATTCGCTATCTGGTTGCACCACATAAGGTACAAAGCCGCGCTGTAATAATTCGGCTGCGGCATGGGCTAATTGGCTTTTGCCTACACCCGGTTCACCGCGAACAAGTAGCGGGCGTTTGGAGGCCAAGGCGGCAATGAGGGCGTTTATTTGCTTTGCATCAAAGCGGTGAACGCCCTTGCCCCAGGTGCCTATGGGGCGCAGTTTTTGGGTAAGATTTTCTGCATTGGCGAGTTTTTTGATGTCTTGTTTAAGAACCTCGTCTCTATTCTCGGCACGGCTACTCATTAGAAAAGCCCCTGTATCAGTTGGTTGATATTATTCATTATTGTGCTGATATTATTTCCAGCGGCAAGCGTTTCTAAAATGGCGTTCTTGATGCGAGCTTTATAATCACCAGGTACCTGTTGTGTTTGTTTAATTTCTTGTTGAATGTCGACTATTTTTTCGTTTAATTTTTCTGGGAATTTTTCTTCTTGCTGAAGTGTATCCTGAATACCTGCTAGCAAGGTAAGTACTTTTTCTACCTCTGCGGAGTATTCTATTTTTTGGTTGGTGACGGTCGTAGTTGCAGTTGGTTTATCTTGGGAAATGATTACCGTGGGGTTTTCCCCATTAATATTGATATCTCTTGAACTAGGTTTTTTCATATCTTGAGGTTCCTTTTCTTCTGTGTCTGATTTCTTGTTTTCTTTCTCTGGTACAGGTCTTTCAAAGTCAAATTTGTGGCTAGTTAGCTTTAACCAATTGGCGATCCATTGCGCTAGTACATATACATCTCGAACTTGAGTTAAGAAAGATCCTTCCACTAAACCCTCTACTTTCGCGCTAATAAAGCACATTAATTCGGGAAGAAGACTGTAGATATGCTTTAAAGTGTCGTCGGATTCACTTGATTTCATTAAAAGAAAAAATAATTCTTCAGAGTCATTATCCGAACCCAAACTCGCGTTTAAGCTATAACAATATTGATCAAAAGCATCCATATTTGATTCTGGGTTGGGAGGTAGTTTACGACCAGGGTCATACTTCTTAACAAGGTCTTTTACTAGTTCATAAACTCTTTTTAATGGATTTTCTTCTGTAGAACAGCTATCGACGATCAATGCATCAGTTTTACTGTCATCCAGCTCCTTGCCTCGGTCAGAATGTACGCCATTAATAGGTAGATTTTTCGCTGTTAACACACTTATACGCATCAGCCACGCTAAATTTGTACTAACATCTTGCTTTTCCCCAGTTTTGTAGTTTATGCCTGGAATAAAGCACGCTTGACTAACCGCCTCAACAATTCCCCAAATCTGTTCGCGGTTTTCTCTGGAGTTATCGGCACGGATTGCCGCTCTAAAGGAACGATTGAAGGTGTGATTTATCAGAAGCGCATTGCCATTCTTAATGGCTTCGATTATTTTTTGCGCAGCCAAGCCTAAATCTCCAGAAGCACCCCAATCACTAAGCAGCGCCTCTCTAAGGCTATCATTACATTTATTTAAAGCTGTTATGATTGATTGAGGGTCTATTTTGGCATTTTTCCTCACCTCTTCTGCATCGCGCTGTTTGACAGTTTTCTGGTGCGCCGTTTGCAGCTTCTCCGGGATAACGCGGCTATCTTCCGGTAGGCTTTTGTTTAAAAATTCTGCTAACGTCTCAAAAGGAACATTGGCACGATATTTTCTATCACCGGAGCCCCAACCTCTGAGTTTGCGTTCCATATTGCTTATTTTTCTTTCGTCAAAATCTTTATCTTCAGCATGTGCAAACTGTAGATAAGCCAAAGCACATTCCGCTTGAGTTGTATAGCCCGCTTTTTCGAATAGACCTGTTAACCAATCGCTGCTGTTGATAGTCATTTATTGTCCTTAAAAATTTACCTATGTATTGCGAATTAATTTATCGAAGCTGCGGTTTTTTTACTAGCACTTGTGGCGGGAAAGAGGCGGGAAGAAAAGGAGGAAAAGCGGGAAACTGGGTGGCTGAGATCCTTTCTAACCAGCAACCTGACAGCAAAATCAACATTTAATGGATTTTAATACGCCTTCGTCCCCCATAGTTAACTTGCTAAATGTTACCAACTGCATCTAATACGCATATTATTCGGCATACTTTATCGATAACAAACTAGAAAAACCTGAGCTTTGTAGCCAAATATTTGCTTAAGCATCATTCGGCTAAATGGCAGCTCTTACAACCATAACCTGGCCAAAAAACGCCAAACACACTCGCTACATTTTGCGTGCCACACGTAGCGGCACCCTAGCACTTACTCTTCAACCTAAATTAATCAGTTGGAACTACTGCGGACGCCCAATGAACTGAAATTAAAGCGTTTTTTCAATTTTGCGGCTGCACCCGTAGAGTGACTACGAATTTGCCGCAAAAGTTAAAAAATTCACTCTAATTTCAGCCCCTTGAACGCCCTCGCTACGATCCAACTGATTTATTTAGGTTGAAGGCTGGGCGAGGCCTGCGCTTGTTTGCTCCATTTGGCGGTGGTTGAGTCTTGTCTTGGTCTGAGTATCCTGGTTTTCCCTCTTTCGGGCTAAAACTGTCCTCTTTAGGGTGGTTTTTGCGGTGTTATTTTGCGAATTTATCCTAATCTATTCCGTATATTAGGACGAGCATTGATATGGCTTAGCGCAGTGCCTAAAATAGTAGGCTCAACACACGGCTATACAACATGGTGGACAGAGCGCTATGAACTGCTCAGCGAGAACTCAGCGTCGCTTGCTCCCTTCCGATACGCTGTTGGCGCGATTGCCAAGCAGCGACCTTTCTTGATTTTTGATTTCTAAATGAGTGAAATTTTTTTGTTCTGCTGCATAAGGCGGAACCGGACAATATTGAGAGTAAATTGACGTGACTAAAAATAAGCTGGTAATTTTTGATACAACGCTTCGGGATGGAGAGCAGAGCCCCGGCGCATCGATGACCAAAGAAGAGAAGGTTCGCATCGCAAAGATACTAGAAAAGTTGCGGGTGGATGTGATTGAGGCGGGCTTTGCGATTGCGTCGCCGGGCGATTTTGCTGCCGTGAAAGCGGTGGCAGAAGCGGTAAGCGATTCCACGGTGTGCAGTTTGGCCCGCGCGGTGGATGCGGATATCGACCGCGCCGCAGAGGCCTTAAAGGGCGCCGCCAGTGCCCGCATTCACACGTTTATTGCTACCTCGCCAATTCATATGAAGTACAAGCTTAAAATGAGCCCCGAGGACGTGTTGCAGCAAGCGTCGCGGGCCATTAAGCGGGCGCGCAATTACTGTGACGATGTAGAGTTCTCCCTGGAGGATGGCAGTCGTTCGGAGTTTGAGTTTATGTGCCGTATCACCGAGGAGGCGATTGCTGCGGGCGCATCGACTATTAATGTTCCCGACACCGTAGGTTACGGTGAGCCTGCCGAGTACGGCGCACTGTTTCGGCGGCTTATCGAGTCGGTCCCTAATTCAGATAAAGCCATTTTCTCGACACACTGTCACAATGATCTCGGCTTAGCGGTGGCCAATTCACTATCCGCCGTAATGAATGGTGTGCGGCAAATTGAATGCACCATCAATGGTCTGGGCGAGCGCGCTGGCAATGCGGCCCTCGAAGAGTTGGTCTTGGCAGTGCGGACTCGCAAAGATATTTTCCCCGTGGAGACCCAAATTGATACCCAGTACATTGTCCCCGCCTCGCGCTTGGTTTCTACCATTACGGGTTTTCCGGTGCAGCCCAATAAAGCCATTGTCGGTGCCAATGCTTTTGCTCACGAGTCGGGAATTCACCAAGATGGCGTACTCAAACACCGCGAGACCTATGAGATAATGCGGGCGGAAGATGTGGGTTGGAATACCAATAAAATCGTGCTCGGTAAGCATTCGGGGCGGGCGGCGGTAAAAGCGCGTTTTGAAGCACTCGGCATCACCTTTGCCGATCCAGATCTCCTCAGCCAGGCCTTTGCGCGCTTCAAAGATTTGGCAGATAAAAAGCATGAAATTTTCGATGAAGATTTGCAGGCGATTGTTTCCGCAACACAGAGTGAGTTGCAGGTTGATACCTATGCATTGGAGCATATGGAAGTGTGTTCCAAAAGCGGTAGTAAACCCAGTGCATCTCTATGCCTTAAAGTTAATGGCGAAATTAAGAAGGCTGAAGCTGAAGGTGGTGGGCCGGTGGATGCAGCTTACAAAGCTATCGAAAAAATAGTTAGCAGTTGCGCAGACCTTCAGCTATATTCAGTGAACGCCATTACACAGGGAACAGATTCACAGGGGGAGGTAACTGTGCGACTGGAGCGCGATGGCCACATAGTTAATGGCTTGGGTTCAGACACCGATATTGTAAAAGCCTCGGTGAAGGCCTACCTACACGGTTTAAATTGTTTGCAAGATGCGCATCAGCGCCACCACCCTCAGCGGGATGGCGTTTAGTCGCTGCGCTCCCCAAAATCGGCTGTGTAGCTTGTCTAGCTATACCGAGAATCGGTTCGTAATAATTAAAACGGGTTGCCAGACAACCTAAAACCGTGACGGCACTTCTTTACATTTAACTGCATTATCCTTGTAGCAAGGCGCTACCGCGCCTTGCTACAGACTATGTCAATTTGAGTATGAGCGAACAGGCGAGAATTAGCTATTTAGAACAGCTTGGGATAGACAGTTTTGTCCCTCGGGTTACTCTTGCGTATGCGCCGGAGTCTTACC
>JAHQVY010000069.1 GCA_019634095.1 Cellvibrionaceae bacterium | reverse complement strand
AGCGAGGGCGTTCAAGGGGCTGAAATTAGAGTGAATTTTTTAACTTTTGAGGCAAATTCGTAGTCACTCTACGGGTGCAGCCGCAAAATTGAAAAAACGGTTTAATTTCAGTTCATTGGGCGTCCGCAGTAGATCCAACTGATTAATTTAGGATTATAGCCTTGGACCCAGGTTTTTAACCAAATTATCATTAGGATTTAACATGCGTACCAGCCGTTACCTGATTGCCACACAAAAAGAAATGCCCGCCGATGCAGAAATCATCAGTCATCAATTGATGCTGCGTTCAGGAATGATTCGCAAACTCGCCTCCGGACTGTATACGTGGTTACCATTGGGTTTGCGAGTGCTGCGCAAAGTGGAAAATATCGTGCGCGAAGAAATGGATAACAGCGGGGCTCAAGAGCTACTAATGCCGGTAGTGCAACCTGCTGAACTTTGGCGAGAAAGTGGCCGCTGGCAACAATACGGTCCAGAACTGTTGCGCATTGAAGACAGACACCAGCGGCCTTTCTGTTTAGGCCCCACTCACGAAGAAGTGATTACCGACTTGATTCGCAACGAGGTAAAAAGCTATCGCCAATTACCGGCAAATTTCTACCAAATTCAAACCAAATTCCGCGATGAAGTACGGCCGCGCTTTGGCGTAATGCGGGCGCGGGAATTTTTAATGAAAGATGCGTATTCATTCCACAGCGATGCGGAATGCCTGCAAAGCACCTATGACACGATGCATGCCACCTACTGCAAAATATTTGACCGCATCGGCTTGGAATATCGCCCGGTATTAGCGGATACCGGCTCGATTGGTGGTTCTGCTTCGCATGAATTTCATGTGCTAGCCGACAGCGGCGAGGACGCTATCGCCTTCAGTAATCAAAGCCAGTACGCCGCCAACGTTGAACTGGCGGAAACCCTCAAAGCGGAAAATAGCGAAGCGTCTTTTGTTGCCGCCGAGCAACAAGAGATTGCGACACCAGAGCACAAAACCATTGATGACGTAGCTCTGTATTTACAGCTCACACCGCAACAGCTGGTCAAAACCCTGATTGTTCTCGGTTGCTCCGAGGACCCAGAAAAACCCGCACCGCTGGTGGCTCTGGTACTGCGTGGAGACCATCAGTTAAATGAAATCAAAGCCGGCAAACTCACTGAAGTCGCTGCGCCGCTTTGCTTTGCAAGCGAGGAACGCATCAAAGCAGAATTGGGCGCCGAGGTCGGATCCCTCGGTCCGGTGGGTCTAGAAATCCCGGTGATTGTCGATCACGCGGCGGCTGCGCTGGTTAACTTTGCCTGCGGCGCGAACAAAACCGGATACCACCTTAGCGGTGCGAATTGGCGGACCCGCGAAGGTCAGGCTACGATTAGCAAAACGGCGGATATCCGCAATGTAGTGGCCGGTGACCCCAGCCCAGATGGCGCGGGCCACCTAGAAATTAAACGCGGTATCGAAGTGGGGCATATTTTTCAGTTAGGCGCAAAGTATTCCCAGGCGATGAAAGCTGAGGTGTTGGACGAAAACGGCAAAGCGAAAACCATGCTGATGGGCTGTTACGGCATCGGTGTATCGCGTATTGTCGCCGCGGCGATCGAACAAAATCACGATGCGAATGGCATTATTTGGCCCGAGGCCATCGCCCCCTTCCAAGTGGCCATCGTAGCGATTAACATGGCAAAATCTGCCGCGGTAGCGCAGGCCTGCGAAACACTGTACGCCGAACTCAGCCAGCAAGGTATCGACGTGCTGTTAATGGACGACCCCAAAGCCCGCCTCGGCGGCATGTTAGCCGACGTCGAGCTAATGGGCATTCCCCACCGAGTGGTAATTGGCGATAGAGGCTTAAAACAAGGCAAAATCGAATACCGCGGACGCAGGGACACTGAAAATTCAGAAGTGGATGCGGCGCAAATCGCTGACTTTATTAGGCAGCGAACCAACAACTAAACATCGACCCAACATGGATAGACTCATCAACAGCAATACCCGCCCAGCACGCCACAAAAACCTCACCTCGGGTTGCAACTCAAAGGTTGGGCGGCAACCCGGCCGCCGCTTGCCACTGCGGCTCTCCTTATGCGTAAAAAGCGCACATAAAGGCTGTTTTTGCCGCGCATTGCTAGCCATTATTATACTTAGCATATTCAATGCCCCCGTTTGCTTAGCGAACCCTCAGTCGGAAAATGAGGTCGACCAGGAGATGAAGCAGGCCTTAAAAGCCGCCCTGAGCAGTACTGAGAGCTTTAGCGATAAATTTGAGGCGGAGGTTTGGCTATTGCAAAAAGCCACAGTGCTGAAAAAATTTGTGAAAGACGACAATAAACGGCTGCATATTTTAAAAGAAGTGCACAAAGCTGCGACCCACGCCGGTCTGCCTTCGGAATTCGTGCTCGCGGTGATCGAAGTCGAAAGTCATTTCGATCGCTATGCGGTGTCGGTTGCCGGTGCTCAGGGTATGATGCAAGTGATGCCGTTTTGGAAAAAAGTAATCGGCAGAGAGAGCGACAGCCTTATCGATTTGCAAACCAACCTGCGCTACGGCTGCGCCATTCTCAAGTACTATCTCGACAAAGAAAAAGGCCACTGGGCACCCGCGCTCGCGCGCTACAACGGCAGTTATGGAAAGTTTTGGTACCCCGAAAAGGTTATGGATGCCTGGCAAAAACACTGGCGCTAGCTGCCGGCATACACCCATAAACGGCTAGCGATAAAAGTAAACACTGGGATAGTGGCAACCACTAGCAACATTGCCAGGCGGTGGGGCAAATCAAACACCGCCTCCAACATCATCAGCAACAATTCACTCAGCCCCAAAGCTGCAAGCGACACCAGCGCAAATTTACTGAACACCTTCATTGAACTCTGGGCGCGAAAAGTGAACTTCGCATGCCCGACAAACGACAAGCCCACCGCGCTGCAATAGCCCGCCAAATTCGCTAGATATACATTCCAGTCCAGCTGCTCTAAGCACACAATACTCACCAGGTAGTGAGTAAGTGTGGCGGCAATACCCACCAACGCAAAACGTGCTAGCTGTCGCAACAGTGGCCAATCGAGTTTAGCTTGCAAGCTACTCAAAACCTATGGTCTCTTGCACTATATACAATGGTCGATTTTTTACTTCTTTATAAATTCGGCCAATGTACTCCCCCATCAAACCGAGAAAAAACATTTGCACGCCCCCTAAAAATAATACCGCTACCATAATTGAGGCATAACCCGGCACGTCGACACCAAAGAGCAAGGTTTTCGAAACAATGAACAGGGCATAGATAAAAGAGACTAGGGAAATGGCGAGGCCGATATAAATGCCCGCCCGAATCGGCATGGTACTAAACGAGGCGATGCCGCTGAGGGCAAAGTTCCACAACTTCCAAAAATTGAACTTTGTCACACCCTCAGCGCGCTCAGCGCGGTCGTATTCGATACTGGTATGCTTAAAGCCGGGCCAGCAAAAGAGCCCTTTCATAAACCGATCTTTTTCCGGCAGCCGCTTAATCACATCGACCACTTTGCGATCCATCAAACGGTAGTCGCCCACATTATGGGGAATATCCGTTTCGCTCATACGATTGAACACCGAATAAAACCACAACGCGGTTTTGCGTTTTAAAAAACTGTCGGCATCGCGCGATTGGCGTTTCGCGTATATCACGTCATAACCCAAGTGCCACTGCTCCAGCATGGGCAAAATCAATTCGGGCGGATCTTGTAAATCGGCATCAATTGGAATCACTGCATCGCCGCTGGCAAAATCCAGGGCTGCGCTCATCGCCGGCTCTTTGCCGAAGTTGCGTGAAAATGATACCACGCGAATACGCGAGTCTCTTGCAGCAAATTCTTTTAGCAAAGCGAGGGTATTATCTTTGGAGCCATCGTTAACACAAATAATTTCATAGTCGATCCCGGCCGCTTCGAGAATCGGCGATAGCCTTGCGAAAAATACCGGAATCACCGCCGCTTCGTTATACATTGGCACCAACAGCGACAAGAACTTACTGCGCGCAATCGTGTCGGCACCGTCGGATAGCTCGTGATTACCGGAGGTCATGTCCATTTCATCGGAGGTCATTAGCATTACAACTGTTGCGTTACCAAGTTAATGCTCCGCCGCAAAGCGGAGCCCGTTTTATTGCACTTTAACCCAAATACCCGTATGCCGCTTCCGAGAGTGCTCAAACTCGTGCCAAACAAACGTTGATTTGATGGCCGCATTAATAGCATCGAACTTTTTATTGTCATCGCTCGGGCTAAAAACCACATACTCAACGTTGTGGCTGGCAAGCCACTCCAGTGGATCGTCCAGCTCAGCTTTGTAGAATTTGTCAATTTCGTCCTTCAGAACCCATACCCGGGGCACACTGCCGTGCCAGGTAAGTAAATGAGAGGGCCAGCCAAGCAACACTGGTTTGTGGTTAAACACGCCATAAATACTGGTGTTAGAGTAAGCATTTTTAATAACACGCTCCAAAATTATCCCTTGTGGAGCCTCTTTTAAAAATTCAAACATCATCCGGTTGGTCGCTGTTTGCGTGAACCAGTGATGCCCCGCCAATTTACCCTGATAAAAACGGCCAGAATACACCCAGTAGCGAAACAGATCGAAAGCAACAACGTTGACACACAAAAATACCGCCGCGGTGGCCCAGCGAACCCATTTCACCGAAGAGCCCAAGCACAGCGCACCGAGCATAACGATCACCCCGGTGTGAATCCAACCCCACCATTTCATGGTTGAATTGGTTCGCTGGTATTGAGAGCCGGTGGGGTCATCAATATAAATAAACTCAGATATGAGTAATAAAGCGAACCAAGTAACGGCGAAGGTTAAGCTCAACCGGCGGTACTTTTTCTCAAACAAAGCAAAAACCACCAACAACAGCATCGGCCAATGCATGGCTAGAAAACGCGAAATCGGCGTGTGCAAATCCCCGTTAACAAAGCGGATGGGTGTGGGCAAAGAATTTGCCGTGAAGCCGATAAGGAAGGGATAAATAAGAAAGGTGCCCGCCAAGCCACCGCCAATCAACGCCAGCCAATCAATCGACTTTTTATAGAAAAAGCGAAACGCCAACCAGCCACCAATCAGCAGTACAAGCAGGGGAAAGGTCCAGGTATTGGTAATCATCATCACCGGCACCAGGCCCGCCAGCAACACTTGTGATACACGGGCCTGCTTGCCGTACTCCGCACTCACAATCAGGGCCAGGGCCAGTACCAACAAGAAAAACCCGCCGCTACTGGGGTGATAATCGCCGAGAAAGAATTGATAACCGAAGTTTTCGGCCGGCAGTACCATTCGCTGTTTATCCCCGCGATCGGTAACGGGCAGCAGCACATCGGCAACCGGTTTAATGACGTTTCTATCGTTTTCTCGACTATTGTCGAGACCGCCACCAATCAAGCGCACACCGCCAATAATATTGCCACGAGCTCTACTTTCAAGCTCGCTATGGTAGCGCTTTTTCGCCTGCTCACTCTGGGATGCTGGTGCCTTGGGAGATTGATAGGCAAGGTGTAGAATAGGCGATAAGCCTGTGCCGCCAAAGGCCAAGGTGCATACCAGCAGTATGCGCAAACCGGTACTGGCAACAAAGCGTTTACTAATAGACCAAGCTAGGGTAAGCGGTAGAGCTGCCAACAAAGCAAAAGAAATATTGAAACACACACCAATTTCCAGATTGAACACCCGCCCCAACAGCGCTGCAGCATAGTGTTGAAACGCATAGTAGTAGTCGAACAAATGCGGCGGATTCCAGTTATCCAGTGGTGGCAGAGTCTCACCGGTGTAATAATTGCCAATAAAAAACAAATCGGTAATTTTTTCTGAGGACGGAGAAATACCGGGATACGAGTAGCGCCAAAAGAAGCCATACAAAAACGCTAGCACGAAGACTAATTCTGCTCGCCAAAACAGTGCGGCCCCTGCCCTGCGTTGCTTTTTCCACAGCAACCAGGCACCGCCAAGTACGGTGAACGGCAACAACCAATTGAGCTTACCCAAACCCACAAAGTGCTCGACAAAAAACAACACCAGCACCACTAGCAACAGCCCCACCGATCGGGCAATCGCAATATCTTCGATGTATTTTTGGCTCATAACGCTGACGCCAGCCACACTCAACCAAATAAATAGCAAGGAAAAAATCGTATAGATAAAATACATATTGCACTCCGGAATGAGAGATTGGTCTTGCGTTGGTTATAAAAAGAAAATCGTCCGCGATACGTGATATAAAATATACACAGCCACAAGCAGATAATAAGCCAGGGTCAGCGCAGTTACTTTGTTGGCGATGGGTGGATGCATTGCCATAAACAAACACAGCGAAACAAAATAGTAACGCTGTTCAATTAGGGGCATGGGCACCACCGCCAGTAAGGTGAAGGGCAGTAGCAACATCAGCGGTACAAAATGTTTTTTATCTATCCGCGCCGCCGCCCAATAGCTCAGTGCCATCCAAGCCATAGCAAAATAGCTGCTAACGCGCAGCCAATAAATGTCACAAGAATAATAGATAAACAGGTTGTGACGATAAAACGACAGCTCTTTGGTGTTGTATTTATGCGGGTGCTGGTAAGTGTTTAAATACACAAAAAACAAGGCTATTAACAGCGCCATCACCCAGGGTTTTGCTTTTAACATGGCCGCCACGTCGCGCCACCGTGCCAGGGTATAAGGTAAAAATACGGCAAAGCTAACCAACAGAAAAAAGTAAAAATTGGAGGGGTTGAAGGACACCGGATGCTGCTCGGCATCTCCCACTGCCACCCCGCCGTTGACCACGACAAACACCGCAAACATGGCTACCACTATTGCAAACGGCCAAACCTTGGAAAAATAACTCAGTACAAACTCTTTGCTGAGGACAAATTCTTCCTCTCGCAACAGCACCAACAAGCCACAATACCCAACCCAGACTAAGTTGGGTTGACGCACCATGACCGCCAACAAAGCCAGCAGACCAGCCCATTTATATTTGCCACGCAAGGTTCGCTCTACCATTGCCAAGGTGAAGGCCAATGAAAGCAAATCGGTATAAATCAAGAAAAACAGCGGAAATAAAAAAGGAATAAAAACAAAACACAGAGTGCGGCTATACGCTTGCCCGGGGTTAAAATAACGGACTAGAGCCAGAAACGCCGGTATCGCGCTGGCAGCGAGTAACATGTTAGCGAAACGCAAGTAGTTAAGTTTCTCTAAATATTCGAGATTCGAACCCACCGCCACCTTTACCAACAACGCATTCAGTGCGTGGTAAATGGGAATCATGGTCACATACTGATATATTTCGTATGTGCCCTTAACAAACAACACAACTTGAAAAGAGTGCACCCCCTCATCGCCGATGGGGCCCTTTAAGTGGCTGATAATATTGAAACCCAGCAGCAAACTGGCGGCGATCAAAAACCAAAATATGAGTTGCATGCTGTCAACTTCAACAGCACCGGCAACTTTTAAATTCGACTTCACTCTTTTGAGATCTCTTCAGGTTTGGAAAAAAGCAAGTGACACAATGCTGCAAAGCCCGTTGCACACAAGATAGCGATTCACATGCAACGGATTCCCCTTGCAAACAACCTGTGAAAGGCCCGCTAAACGCGAGACCAGCGCTCTTGCTGGTGTGGCCGAGAACCAAAGGGTATCTTTTACTCGGGCTCGTTTCGCCGCTGTGGCCGGGCAAGCCGCAACAGCTCGAGGGGCGGCATATTATTAAGTGTTAAACTAGAGATTAAAAGTAGGGAGTTGTAACTTTTAACATCGCCGCAAGCTATTCGGCATCAACGGACTCACCAAATACTCAATCGAACTCCTCAGCAGCCTCACTGAACCAGTGCTCCGGCCAGCTTAAACAGCGGCTGGCAAGCTTACTCCACGACGCTAAAGCTCGCTTTTATACCGTCGGTGGCATTGCGAGCCACCCAGATATCAAATCGGCCCGCTTCCGTCACCTCGCGCATGTCAATATTGTGAAAACTGAGTTCATCGGTATGCAGTTCGAAATTCACTGTGCGGCTCTTACCCGGAGCTAAGGTGATTTTTTGGAACTTTTTCAGTTCGCGAACCGGACGCGTCACATCGCCAACCAAATCGCGTATGTAAAGCTGCACCACTTCGGCGGCT
>JAHQVY010000008.1 GCA_019634095.1 Cellvibrionaceae bacterium | reverse complement strand
CAAGCCAATGGGTACAGCTGCTTTGGCTGGTGCTGCAGCTTTCTGCGCCACCGCCGGTGAAGGTCTTTGCGCCGCCGCAGAGCTGAGTTTAATCACCTTATTAGCTTGAGCCTTAAGTTGGGCTTGCGCTGCTGCGCTGCGACTCATGAGTTTTTCCTTGTCGGCTTTCATTGCGTCTAATTTTCTTTCTAGGCGCGAAAGTCTTTTTTCGCGATTCTGATAACCGAGCTGTGTGATGTCGTATTTCTTCTGCGCCAGTTCTAATTTTCTCGCGGCTTTGTCTGATTTATCATGCCTGGCTTGAATTAAAGCGCTGCGTGCCGCTTCGAGCTCAATTTTTGCAGTTGCAACATCGCTTTTCGCGTTACTGATTTTAGTTTGGTAGTGCTGAATTTGTTCATCAATGGTTTGAACCTTCGAACCAATTTGCTTTAGGGAGGTTTCGTAAGTGCTAAGCTGGGCCTTTGCTTGTTGTAGGGGGGTATTCGCAAAGCCGCTGTGGGCAAATATGACCAATGAGATTAATAGGGGCTTGATCACCGGCTTTAACTGGTCCATATAACATATCTCTCGTTCGATTTTCAGGCAGTGCTAGTAACTTGGTAAAGTCATTATTGTATCTTGTTAGCTAAATATTTGGGCTTCGCAGTCCACACTTCGCTGAATCTATAGTCAGTTCTTGGGGCGCCTGTTTCTCGTTGTAGTTGCGCTTGTTTTCACATGGCTCCTCAAGGTCGCGTTAAGCGCGACATCGTGGGAAAAAACTACGCGAGAACAGAAGCTTATAGAGAGAGTAAAGCTTTTTAAAAAATATGGAATAATTTGTTGACAGCTCATTAGGCGCTCATTAGAATTGCGCCCTCATTTCGGCAGGGCTGTCAGAGGTTGCCTGCGCCGATTGTTCTTTAAAAATTATTTGGAGTTCGGTTCAAATGCAGAATCAGCGTATACGTATACGTTTGAAGGCCTTCGATCATAAATTGATTGACGCTTCAACTCAGGAAATAGTTGATACCGCTAAACGTACCGGCGCACAGGTAAAGGGACCTATTCCTCTTCCCACTCGCAAAGAACGTTTTACCGTATTGATTTCTCCTCATGTTAATAAAGATGCGAGAGATCAATATGAAATTCGAACCTATAAAAGGTTGCTAGACATTGTAGAGCCGACAGAAAAAACTGTCGACGCGCTAATGAAATTAGATCTCGCTGCGGGTGTAGAGGTTCAGATTAGTCTGGGCTAAAACGGCGGAGAGAGAACGATTCTGAAACAACTCCAAATAAGTGTCTGCAGCCCAGCTGCAGGTGTGTAACGCTTTGAAATGAGCGGCCATAGCGGGTTAAAGCCCCGTACACTGAGAGGTTAAAAAAAATGACGATTGGAATAGTCGGCCGCAAAAGCGGCATGACACGTATATTTACTGACGACGGAAATTCTATCCCTGTCACTGTGATTGAGGCTGAGCCCAATCGCATCACTCAGGTCAAAAACGTAGAAACCGACGGTTACAATGCTGTTCAAGTAGCTGTAGGGTCGCGTCGCGCCTCCCGTGTTAACAAGCCTGCATCAGGGCATTATGCCAAAGCGCAAGTTGAAGCTGGCCGCAATATTTTCGAGCTTCGCAACGAATCTGAAGAGTCGTTCGCAGTAGGCGCTCAGCTAACTGTTGAGCGATTCGAAACCGGCCAAAAAGTCGACGTCACTGGCACTTCTAAGGGTAAGGGCTTCGCCGGTGCTGTTAAGCGCTGGAACTTTTCGACCCAAGACGCTACCCACGGTAACTCATTGTCACACCGCGCCCCCGGTTCTTTGGGGCAATGTCAAACTCCTGGCCGGGTGTTCCCCGGTAAGAAAATGTCTGGTCACCTTGGCGCAGAACGAGTCACTACTCAAAACCTGGAAGTTGTTCGGATAGACGTCGATCGCGGTTTATTACTGATCAAGGGATCGGTACCTGGCGCTCCAGGTGGTGATGTCATCATCCGTCCAGCCGTTAAAGCTCGTAACAAAGCGTAAGTTTTTTGGGGGAATTGACCATGGAGTTAAATATAGCAACACCGCAAGGTGCGAGTGGCACCTTGGCTGTGTCTGAAGTTGCCTTTGGCAAAGAATTTAACGAAGACCTTGTCCATCAAGCAGTAGTTGCCTACATGGCAGCTTCTCGACAAGGAACAAAAGCACAGAAAAATCGCGCCGCTGTTTCTGGCGGTGGCAAAAAGCCTTGGCGCCAGAAAGGCACCGGTCGCGCTCGCGCCGGTACCACACGAGGCCCCATATGGCGAACCGGTGGCGTGGCCTTTGCTGCGCAGCCCCGTGACCATGACCAGAAGTTAAACAAGAAAATGTATCGTGCTGCACTGCGATGCATTCTTTCGGAGCTAGCTCGCCAAGAGCGCTTAGTCGTGGTGGAGCAGTTTGAAGTCAGCGCACCGAAAACTAAAGAACTTGTGCATAAACTGGCCGAGTTCGATATATCCGATGTTTTGATTATCGTCGAAGACGTCAACGAGAGTTTATACCTGGCGGCACGCAATCTTCATAAAGTAGATGTGCGTGATACCCAGGGTGTTGACCCTGTAAGCTTGATTCGTTTCGAAAAAGTTCTCGTGACTGTTGGGGCAATCAAAAAGCTTGAGGAGGCGCTAGTATGAAACAGGAACGTCTATACAAGATATTGTTAGGGCCCGTTGTTTCAGAGAAATCAGCGGTGGCAGGTGATGAGGCTAATCAGGTTGTGTTCCGTGTAGTCTCTGATGCTGTTAAACCTGAAGTGAAAGCCGCTGTCGAAAAAATGTTTGATGTGCGGGTGGAAGCAGTTCAAATTTTAAATGTCAAAGGCAAAACCAAGCGTACTAAACATGGCATAGGCCGTCGCAGTGACTGGAAAAAAGCCTATGTTAGGTTGGCGCAAGGCCAAGAAATTGATTTTTCCGTAGCCGCTGACTGAGGAGTGAAAGATTATGCCAATTGTTAAGCGTAAGCCCACGTCAGCCGGTCGACGATTTGTCGTTAGTGTAGTCAACCCCGACTTGCATAAAGGTGCGCCTCATGCGCCGCTGTTAGAGAAGAAGTCGAAGTCTGGCGGACGTAATAATTCGGGCCGGATCACCACTCGCCATGTTGGCGGTGGACACAAGCAGCACTACCGGGTAATTGACTTCAAAAGAAACAAAGATGGTGTGCCCGCTAAAGTGGAACGCCTGGAATACGATCCCAACCGCACGGCAAACATCGCGCTAGTTTGCTATGCAGACGGGGAGCGTCGCTACATTATTGCACCCAAAGGTTTGAAGGCCGGTGACAAGATAGAGTCCGGCGATCAAGTGGCGATTCAGCCTGGTAACTGCCTGCCGCTGCGCAATGTTCCAGTGGGTAGCGTTGTTCACTGTATTGAATTGCGGCCCGGTAAAGGTGCGCAAATTGCCCGTTCTGCGGGTGCATCAGTGCAGTTGGTTGCCCGCGAAGGCGCTCATGCAACCTTGCGTTTACGCAGTGGTGAAATGCGAAAAGTGCTTTCCGACTGTCGCGCTACTATTGGTGAGGTGTCAAATAGTGAGCACAGTTTGCGTTCGATTGGTAAAGCGGGCGCCAAGCGCTGGCGCGGTGTACGCCCAACCGTTCGCGGCGTAGCGATGAACCCAGTCGATCACCCCCATGGAGGTGGTGAAGGTCGCACATCGGGTGGACGCCACCCAGTAACGCCTTGGGGAGTACCCACGAAGGGGTATAAAACGCGTAAAAATAAGCGCACAGATAATATGATTGTTCGTCGCCGTAACAAGAAATAATCGGCAAATTTACTAGAGGGGAAGAACCGGTGCCACGTTCACTGAAAAAAGGTCCATTTGTCGACCATCATCTACTGAAAAAAGTAGAGATTGCTGCGGAAAAGAATGATCGTCGCCCTATAAAAACTTGGTCGCGACGTTCAATGATTTTGCCAGAAATGGTTGGCTTAACCATCGCTGTTCACAACGGTCGTCAACACGTGCCTGTGCTGGTGAACGAAGAGATGGTTGGCCATAAACTGGGTGAATTTGCAGCGACGCGAACTTATCGTGGCCACGCTGCCGATAAGAAAGCGAAGCGCTAGGCGCGGAGGTGAGATGATGGAAGTAGCAGCAAAATTACGTGGTGCAGGCCTGTCAGCTCAGAAGGCAAGACTTGTTGCCGATCAGGTTCGCGGCAAGTCGGTTGAAGAGGCTTTGGACCTACTTGCATTTAGCACCAAGAAAGGCGCTGTCATCATAAAGAAGGTCCTCGAGTCTGCTATTGCTAACGCAGAGCACAATGAAGGCGCAGATGTGGACGAGTTGAAGGTATCCACCATATTTGTGGATGAAGGCTTAACCATGAAGCGAATTAGACCGCGTGCAAAAGGTCGTGCCGACCGAATTTTAAAACGCACGTGCCACATCACAGTTAAAGTAGCGGATCAGTAAGAGAGCGAACTTATGGGGCAGAAAGTACATCCTACGGGCATTCGACTGGGTATTGTTAAAAAACACACCTCCACGTGGTATGCCGGTAAGCAGGAATACGCGAGTAAACTTAACTCGGATCTGAAAGTTCGCGATTATATACAGAAAGTTTTATCGCATGCCTCGGTGAGTCGAATTGATATCGAGCGGCCAGCGAATACCGCTAAGTTGACCATACACACTGCTCGTCCGGGGATTGTGATTGGCAAGAAGGGCGAAGACGTTGAGAAATTGAGAGCGCAAGTTAGTCGGTTAATGGCAGTGCCGGTTCATATCAACATCGAAGAGATTCGCAAACCCGATTTAGATGCAATGTTGGCAGCTCAATCGGTTGCCCAGCAGCTGGAGCGACGTGTCATGTTTCGCCGCGCAATGAAGCGAACCGTGCAGAACGCAATGCGACAGGGAGCTCAGGGAGTAAAAATTCAAGTGAGTGGTCGTTTGGGCGGTGCCGAAATTGCACGCACCGAATGGTACCGCGAAGGTCGTGTCCCGCTGCATACCCTGCGGGCCGATATCGATTATGCAACTGCGGAAGCAGCGACCACCTACGGCATAATTGGTGTAAAAATATGGATCTTCAAAGGCGAGATAATCGGTGGTTTAGAAGAAGTTGAAGCTAACCAAAAAAAGAATTCAAAAAACGCAAAGTAATATCCTTCGATTTTCGTAGGTGTTGATGAGATCAGTTAAGGGTTAAGCAAATGCTACAGCCAAAGCGCACAAAATTTAGGAAACAACAGAAAGGGCGAAACCGTGGCCTGTCTCATCGTGGTTCGAAAGTGAGTTTCGGTGAGTTCGGTTTAAAATCGACCGCACGCGGCAGGGTTACCGCGCGGCAGATAGAGGCGGCTCGCCGGGCTATGACCCGTCACATTAAACGTGGCGGTAAAATATGGATTCGCGTATTTCCAGACAAGCCGATTACCGAGAAGCCATTGGAAGTTCGGCAGGGTAAAGGTAAGGGTAATGTAGAATACTGGGTTGCCCAAATACAGCCAGGAAAGGTGCTGTATGAAATCGAAGGGGTTTCCGAGGAGCTAGCCAGAGAAGCTTTTAGTTTGGCGGCGGCAAAGCTGCCTGTACTGACAACTTTTGTTAAACGTTCGGTGATGTGATGATTAGTGCAAAAGAACTTGTAGAAAAATCAGTCGATGAGATAACTACCGAGCTTGAAAACAAGCTTCAAGAACAATTTAAGTTGCGTATGCAAAAGTCCACCGGCGAGCTGAACCAGACACACCTGGTTAAAGAGACCCGGCGTGATATCGCGCGAATCAAAACCGTTTTGCGTCAAAAGTCAGCAAAGTAAGCGTAGGTAATTCAAATGTCAGAATCAGAAAAACTCGTACGTACGCTAACTGGCAGAGTTGTTAGCGACAAAATGGATAAGTCAATTGTCGTATTGACGGAGCGCCGCGTTAAGCATCCGGTTTATGGAAAGTATGTGAGTAAGTCTTCAAAGTTGAAAGCGCACGATGAGGACAACCAGTGCGGCATTGGCGATACAGTCACCATTGCTGAGTCGCGTCCGTTTTCGAAAACCAAGTCCTGGGCTTTGGTGAAAATCGAAGAGAAAGCAACGCAAGTTTAAAATTAAGTATAAATATGGCACCGCTTAGGTTAGCGCAGTGAGTAAGTTTGGAGCTAGACGATGATACAGACACAAACGTTTTTAGAAGTAGCCGATAATAGCGGTGCCCGCAGAGTGATGTGCATCAAGGTACTCGGCGGCTCACATCGTCGTTATGCGCGAGTGGGAGATGTTATCCGGGTTACGGTTAAAGAAGCCATTCCACGCGGTAAAGTCAAAAAAGGCCAAGTGATGAAAGCCGTTGTTGTGCGAACCAAAAAGGGTGTGCGCCGTCCCGATGGCAGCCTAATTCGCTTTGATGACAACGCGGCAGTATTGTTGAACAACCAAGAGGCCCCCATAGGCACCCGTATTTTTGGGCCTGTGACGCGCGAGCTTCGCGGTGAAAAGTTTATGAAAATTATTTCTTTGGCGCCAGAAGTTATTTGATTGGCCGGGATAGGGTAAAGCGATGCGCAAGATTAAAAAAGACGATGAAGTGATTGTTATTGCCGGTCGAGACAAGGGCAAACGCGGCAGAGTAAACAAAGTGCTCGCCGATGAACGCCTCCTGGTATCCGGTATACAGATGATTAAGAAGCACCAAAAGCCCAACCCGCAGATGAATATCCCGGGCGGGATTATCGAAAAGGAGGCGCCGATTAACGCTTCCAACGTGGCTATCTATAACAGCACCACCAGCAAAGCTGATCGAGTTGGTTTTAAGGTGTTGGAGGATGGAAAGAAAATTCGCGTATTTAAATCCAGTGGGGAAGCGGTAGACGCTTAATTGGCTGAGAAATAGACATGGCTAGATTGAAAGAAGTTTATCTGAAAGAGTTGGCGCCGAAATTAAAGCAAGAGCTCGGGCTAAAGAACGTAATGGAAATTCCACGCATCACCAAGGTCACCATCAATATGGGTGTCGGTGAAGCTATTGGCGATAAGAAAGTACTTGAGAACGCCGTTGCCGATATGGAGAAAATTGCCGGTCAAAAGCCTATTGTTACTAAGGCTAGAAAGTCGGTAGCAGCGTTTAAAGTGCGTGAAGGTTGGCCCGTAGGCTGTAAAGTGACTTTGCGTCGCGAGAGAATGTATGAATTTCTCGATCGCCTGGTTAGCATCGCCATTCCGCGTATAAGAGATTTCCGCGGTATTAGTCCGAAACAATTCGATGGCCGAGGCAACTTTTCAATGGGTGTGACCGAGCAAATTATCTTCCCAGAAATCGATTACGATAAGGTTGATAAACTGCGCGGCTTAGATATCTGCATCGCCACCACTGCGCGCAACAATGAGGAAGGCAAAGCCTTGTTGAAAGCGTTTAATTTTCCGTTTAAAGGGTAGAGTTTCGCACAATGGCTAAGAAATCGATGGTTAATCGCGAATTGAAGCGCACGAAATTGGTCGAAAGGGACGCGCAAAAGCGTGCCGAGTTAAAGGCTATCATCGCTAGCACCGAGTCGAGCGACGACGAGGTTTGGCAGGCGGTGCAGAAGTTGCAAAAATTACCGCGTGACGGAAGTGCCAGTCGCGGTCAGCGACGCTGTCAAGTGACTGGTCGCCCCCACGGGGTCTATCGCAAGTTCGGCCTGTGCCGAAACAAATTGCGCGAAGCCGCAATGCGTGGCGATGTGCCGGGCTTGGTCAAGGCTAGCTGGTAAGGCAAAAAATAGAGGACACATTCAATGAGTATGCAAGATCCAGTAGCCGATATGTTGACGCGCATTCGCAATGCGCAAATGGTGGGCAAAGAGAGTGTATCGATGCCATCATCGAAATTAAAGGTTAATATCGCCCGCGTCTTGAAAGAAGAAGGTTATATTAGTGAGTTAGTCGTGGAAGGTAGCGAAAAGCCTACCCTGCTAGTGACTCTTAAATACTTTGATGGCAAGCCGGTGATTTCCGAGTTGGGGCGTTTCAGCCGACCTGGTTTACGCGCCTATGCTGGCAAGGACGAATTGCCCTCTGTTAGGGGTGGCTTAGGTATCGCAGTAGTTTCTACCAGTAAAGGCGTTATGACCGATCGAGCCGCGCGCACTGCGGGTATAGGCGGCGAGATTATTTGCACCGTATTCTAAAGTTTACACATATTCCCACAGGTATTTGTTATGTCTCGCGTTGCGAACAATCCAATTGAGCTGCCCTCCGGCGTCGAGGCAAAGCTGAACGGCAGCGAAATGAGTGTGAAAGGCGGCAATGGTAATTTGTCGATTCAGATTCACGAAACTGTTGAAGTGAAACAGGAAGATAACGTCATTACTTTTGCTGCGCGGAGCAATTCAAAAGTTGCTAAGGCCATGTCTGGCACTATGCGCGCCCTGGTAAATAACATGGTGACTGGCGTCAGCAAGGGATTCGAGAAAAAGCTGCAACTTATCGGAGTGGGCTATCGCGCAAAGGCTGCAGGTAAGAATATCAATCTTACACTGGGCTTCTCTCATCCGATTGATTATGAGTTGCCAGAGGGAGTTAAAGCGGAAACCCCCTCGCAAACCGAAATTGTTTTGAAAAGTGCCGACAAGCAACTTTTAGGACAGGTCGCCGCGGAAATTCGCGCGTACAGACCTCCCGAGCCGTATAAAGGCAAGGGCGTTCGCTACGCAGACGAGTATGTACGCAGAAAAGAAGCTAAGAAGAAGTAAGCTAAAAGCTTAGTCGGAATTGGGTTTAAAATTATGAATTCAAAGAAACAATCTAGACTGCGACGCGCAACACGAACTCGGGCCAAGATTCGCGAACTTAAAGCCTTGCGTCTTTGTATCAACCGTACGCCACGTCATATCTATGCCCAGGTGATTTCTGGAGAGGGTGACAAGGTGTTGGCCAGCGCTTCAACACTAGAAGGCAGCCTGCGCAGTGGCAAAACCGGAAATGCTGACGCAGCCGTTGAAGTGGGTAAGCTTATTGCGCAGCGCGCAAAGGCAGCCGGTGTCACAGAGGTCTCTTTCGACCGCAGCGGGTTTAAATATCATGGCCGTATCAAAGCTCTCGCAGATGCAGCGCGTGAAAGTGGACTGGAATTCTAAGGTAGATTGATCTTATGTCAGATGCAGATAAAGAAAAAGGCGCCGCCGAAGGTTTACAAGAGAAGCTGGTACAAGTTAACCGTGTTGCAAAAACTGTAAAAGGTGGACGCATTTTCGCATTTACTGCGCTAACAGTGGTTGGCGACGGTAACGGCAAAGTGGGTTTCGGTCGCGGTAAGGCACGCGAGGTTCCTGTTGCAATACAAAAAGCGATGGAATCAGCACGCCGCAATATGATCCAGGTAGAGCTAAACGGCGATACCATTCAATACCCCACTAAGGGTCGGCATGGAGCTTCTAAAGTATTTATGCAGCCTGCGTCGCCAGGTACTGGTGTGATAGCCGGTGGCGCTATGAGGTCTGTGCTAGAAATAGCCGGTGTGCAAAATGTCCTTTCAAAATGTTACGGCTCAACCAACCCAGTCAATGTGGTTAGGGCGACATTCGAGGCGTTGCGGGCGATGGCCTCGCCAGAATCCGTTGCGTTGAAGCGCGGGAAAAGTGTTGAAGAAATATTAAACTAAAGCGATTTTACGCTTTGAGAATTTAATGAGCATTGGCGCCATGGCAAAGAAGACAGTTAAAGTAACGCAAGTTAAAAGTGCAGCGCATCGCCTGAAGGCCCATAAAGCCTGTCTAGTGGGTTTGGGTTTGCGCAAAATTGGACACACGGTGGAGGTGGAAGACACCGACTCCGTTCGTGGAATGATTAACAAAGTTCACTACATGGTTAAGGTAGAAGGCTGAAAAGATGCGATTAAATACTCTGAGTCCAGCACCTAGTCGTGGAAAAGAAAAGCACCGCGTGGGTCGCGGTATCGGCAGTGGTCTGGGCAAGACTGGCGGTCGTGGCCATAAGGGGCAAAAGTCGCGTTCGGGTGGTCGAGTTCGGCCGGGCTTCGAAGGCGGACAAATGCCTTTGCAAAAGCGCTTGCCAAAGTACGGTTTTTCGAGTCGAGTTAGTACTGTTTCCGCCGAGATTCGTCTGTCGGAGCTGAACAGTATCGAAGCAGAGGTCATCGACCTCGAGGTACTTCGTTCCGCCAACTTGATAACAAAAAACATCAAACGAGCAAAGATTTTTCTTTCCGGTGAGTTGAAAAAGCCCGTTACAGTCAAAGGTTTGGCGGTGACGAAAGGGGCGAAGTCAGCTATTGAAGCCGCGGGTGGAAAAGTCGAGGAATAGTCAGCGCAAGCCGCTATCTTCCCCCATGTTAGAGAGAAAGACTAATGGTCACGCAAGGCATGCAGTCGGGTAATAAGAAGGGTTTGAGCGAGCTGTTTGCGCGCTTGAAGTTCTTATTTTTGGCGATTGTGGTATATCGCTTAGGTACTCATATCCCGGTGCCGGGGATCGACCCGGAGCAGGTTGCCCAGTTGTTCAATCAGAACCAAGGCACTATCTTGGGCATGTTCAATATGTTCTCGGGCGGTGCCCTGGAGCGCATGAGTATCTTGGCGTTGGGGATTATGCCCTATATTTCCGCGTCGATTATTATGCAAATGATGACCGCTTTGACGCCCTCCTTAGAGCAGCTCAAGAAAGAAGGGGAGGCGGGTCGAAGAAAAATAAGTCAATACACGCGTTACTTAACAGTGGGCATTGCCGCGGTGCAGGCTTTCGCCATGGTCGCGGGTATGGCGGGTCAGGGCATGGCCTACGCAGGTGTGCCAATGTTTAGTTTTTATCTGATTGCAGTGGTGTCGTTAATTACCGGTGCGGTTTTTATGATGTGGCTTGGCGAGCAAGTTACTGAGCGCGGAATTGGCAACGGTATCTCAATGCTTATTTTTGCCGGCATTGTAGCGGGTTTGCCCACAGCGGTTGGTCAGGCCTTCGAAAGTGCGAAAACGGGCGATTTGCATTTATTAGCTCTGCTTGCCATCGGTTTTGCCGCTGTTGCTATCGTTTGGTTTGTGGTGCGTATGGAGCGCGGCCAGCGTCGCATCACGATACAGTATGCGCGTCGCCAAGCGGGTCGCCAGGCTTACTCTGCCCAGACCAGCCACTTGCCTTTGAAAATCAATATGGCCGGTGTGATTCCAGTTATATTTGCAAGTAGTATATTGCTGTTTCCTGCGTCTATTGCCCAGTGGTTTGGCAGTGCGGCCGAGGGGAAGACCGGCGAGATAATCCAGGAAATTGCCTTGGCGATTGGACCGGGTCAGCCCTTGAATTTTGTTATTTTTGCGGTGTTAATTGTCCTGTTCTGTTTCGTTTACACGGCCATGATGTACAATCCGAAAGAAGTGGCCGACAACCTGAAAAAAGGCGGTGCCTACATTCCGGGAGTTCGTCCCGGAGAGCAATCGGCAAGATACATCGATAAAGTTTTAACTCGGCTCACCGTAGTGGGCTCAATTTATATAGCGGCGGTTGCCTTGTTACCACAGTTTTTGGTTGTGTCGGCTAACATTCCGTTTTACTTGGGCGGCACCTCGCTGCTTATTGTCGTAGTGGTGGTGATGGATTTTATGTCCCAGGTACAATCTCACCTGATGTCACATCAGTATGATTCGATAATGAAAAAAGCTAACCTACAAAGTTACGGGCGAGGCGCTCGCTAGATCCTGTAAGGAGAAAATGATGAAAGTCCGAGCTTCAGTTAAAAAAGTATGCCGCAACTGTAAGTTAATTAAGCGAAAAGGCGTGCTGCGTGTTATTTGCAGTGCAGAGCCACGTCACAAGCAGCGTCAAGGCTAAAGAGTTTTATTGAGATGTAAGCAGTATGGTGTCTGGGAGCGAGTTTTCGTTACAGAAGCCTTTCGAGTTCCACGCTCGATAAATCGGATGTGCTGACTGTCGTTTAAAGAGAAATCTTTCAACTATTGTTTTTTTGTGCTGATGCAGTTATCCTTCGCCACCATTTTTAGGGTGAGGGGTGGCGATTAGCGCTGTCAGCACTGAATATCATATCTAGTTGGAGTAATCTGAATGGCTCGTATCGCTGGTGTCAATATACCAGATCACAAGCATGCCGTTATCTCCCTGACGTATGTCTACGGGATAGGTAAAACGATCGCGAAAAATATTTGTGCCACAACCGGAATTGCAGAGTCGACCAAGATTGGTGAATTAAGCGAGCAGGACTTGGAGAAAGTTCGAGGTGAAATCGCGAAAATTACCGTCGAGGGTGACTTGCGCAGAGAGGTTAACATGAATATTAAGCGGTTAATGGATCTCGGTTGTTACCGGGGCATCCGACATCGCCGCAATCTGCCGGTTCGCGGACAGCGCTCGAAGACGAACGCTCGCACCCGCAAAGGCCCGCGCAAACCTATCAAAAAATAGTCGTTGTATACGCGTCATTTAATTCATCGAGTTGGGAAGGTAAAACATGGCTAAGCCAGGTGGTAAATCCGCAACAAAGAAAAAAGTTAAGAAGACAGTGGTCGATGGTATCGCGCATGTTCATGCGTCTTTTAACAATACCATTGTCACTATCACCGATAGACAGGGTAATACGCTGTCGTGGGCCACTGCTGGCGGTTCTGGTTTTCGCGGTTCGCGAAAAAGCACGCCTTTTGCGGCTCAGGTGGCCGCGGAGCGCGCGGGTCAAGCTGCTCAAGATTACGGTTTAAAAAATTTAGATGTTGAAGTGAAAGGACCGGGACCCGGACGGGAATCTGCGGTAAGAGCCTTGAATAATTCAGGTTATAAAATCACCAATATCACTGATGTGACGCCCATTCCTCATAATGGTTGTCGCCCACCCAAAAAGCGCAGAGTATAAGGAGGGGAATAGATGGCTCGTTATATTGGACCGACTTGTAAACTCTCACGCAGAGAGGGAACTGATCTTTTTCTCAAAAGCGGCGTTCGTCCGCTTGAGTCGAAGTGTAAAGCTGAAAATGGCCCCGGCCAACACGGCCAGCGGCGTGGTCGCTTATCTGACTACGGCGTGCAATTGCGCGAAAAACAAAAAGTTCGCCGTACCTACGGTATTCTGGAAAAACAGTTCAGAAGCTACTATAAAGAGGCTGCACGTCGTAAAGGTGCGACAGGTGAAAACTTGCTCAAGCTTCTCGAGTGTCGCCTGGATAACGTGGTATATCGTATGGGCTTCGGCGCTACCCGTTCAGAATCTCGCCAGTTAGTGTCACACAAAGCAATACTTGTTAATGGTAAGACACTCAACATTCCGTCTTATCAAATTCAAGAGAACGATGTTGTGGCTGTACGCGAGAAATCCAAGAATCAACTTCGCATACAAAGCGCTTTGAATATTTCAGCTCAGCGCGCTGAAGTGGATTGGGTTGAAGTGAACGGGGACAAGAAAGAAGGTGTTTTTAAACGCGTTCCCGACCGCGCCGATTTGCCCTCCGAGATTAATGAGAACCTGATTGTCGAGCTCTACTCCAAGTAGACGAAAAATGGTAAGGGATATTAAACAAATAGGTAGGTTTCTATGCAGATTGCTGTTAATGAATTTCTAACTCCGCGTCATATCGATGTTACTGAAGTTGCGCCGACCCGAGCCAAAGTTGTTTTAGAGCCCCTCGAGCGCGGTTTTGGACACACTCTTGGCAATGCCTTGCGACGTATCTTGCTGTCTTCAATGCCGGGTTGCGCTGTTACAGAAGTTGAAATTGAAGGCGTGCAGCATGAGTACAGCGCAATTGAAGGTGTTCAGGAAGATGTAATAGAAATTTTGCTGAACATAAAGAATATTGCTGTCACCTTGCATGGTAAAGATCAAACTGTTCTCACCTTAAACAAGCGTGGACCCGGTGTCGTAACGGCCGCAGATATACAGTTGGATCACGATGTTGAGATTGTTAACCCAAGCTTAGTATTGGCAAATATTACCGCTGACGTGTCACTCAATATGCGTTTGACCATTGCCCGCGGTCGCGGTTATCAACCCGCCGATTCCCGGAATTCGGGGGAAGAAGAAACACGTGCTATTGGTCGACTGCACCTCGATGCTTCGTACAGCCCAGTGAGACGCTTGTCTTACACCGTGGATAGTGCCCGTGTCGAGCAGCGTACCGACCTCGATAAGCTGATTCTCGATTTAGAGACCAATGGAACGATTGATCCGGAAGAGGCAATTCGACGTGCTGCCACCATCTTACAGCAGCAGTTAGCGGTATTCGTGGATCTTGAAGGGGAGAAGGAAGCCGAGCCAGAGAAAAAAGAAGATCAGATTGACCCCGTGTTGTTGCGTCCGGTAGATGATCTTGAGCTTACAGTGCGCTCTGCTAACTGCCTGAAAGCCGAAAATATTTACTACATTGGTGATTTGATTCAGCGCACCGAAGTCGAGCTGTTGAAAACGCCGAACCTGGGTAAAAAATCCCTAACTGAAATTAAGGATATTCTCGCCTCGCGTGGGCTGTCTCTGGGAATGAGATTAGAAAACTGGCCTCCAGCCAGCTTGAAAACTAACGATTAGAAGTTAATGTAAACTGCTTGCGGATATCGCAAGTCAAAAAAGGGTTACAGTCATGCGTCATCGTCATAGTGGACGTCAGTTAAATAGAACCAGTGCTCACAGAAAAGCCATGTTTCGCAATATGGTGGCGTCTTTGGTTGAGCATGAATTGATCAAAACTACTCTGCCGAAGGCGAAAGAGCTAAGAAGGCACGCCGAGCCACTTATCACTCTCTCGAAGGCAGACAGCGTCGCCAATCGGCGCTTGGCTTTTTCAAGAATTCGAGACAAGGCCACCGTGGGTAAACTGTTTGGTGAGTTAGGTCCGCGTTATGAAAACCGTCCCGGCGGCTACTTGAGAATTTTAAAGTGTGGCTACCGAGCCGGTGACAAAGCGCCAATGGCTTATGTTGAATTGGTGGATCGTCCTGAAGACACTCCCGATTTGCCCATTGCCGAGGAAAAGTCTGAAGCTTAGCGTCTGAAGCGGCGGTCAGCTTAAAAAAACACCAGTCTTAGGCTGGTGTTTTTTTTTGTCTGGCGAAAGTACAAAAGTTGTCTTTGCGGGTTGCCATTGCTTGTAACTGGTGCTTTCCGCCCAACATGTTAAATAAGTCTGCTACTATAATTCAGGGGCAATTTACTCTTGTTGAGCTCTTGGTGAAGCGCCTTGGGCGTTGGCATTCAGCTTGCATAGTGCATCGCCTCTCAGACAATTAGACAGCTTTGCTGCTAGCTTAAAAGTGATTTTTCGGGGCGACTATGAGTGATCTGGACCGTTTGTTTTATTGGCGAGGAATAGCAGCGGAGTTTTGTAACTATCGCGGCGAAACGGTTCACCTGCCGCTAGAAAACCGTCTGGCATTATTGACAGCCATGGGAGTCGATGTCGATTCTCCGGATAAAGTATCGCAGGCGGCCTTTAGCCTAGACGTGGCACCTTGGTTGAATTGGTTTCCGGAATTCGTGCTTTCCAAAGAGGGTGAGGGCGGCGGTTTTTATATCAATTTGCATCCAGACGATTTAGATAAGACTTTTACGTGGAAATTAATTGATGAAGATCGCGAACCTCGCCAGGGTTTGTTACAGCCGTCGACGTTGCGCGAAGTTGGCGACTATCTATATCAGGGAACCCGTTATACGCGCAGGTTTTATAGTATCCCCAATCTAAAAATGGGCTATTACCGTTTAAGTGTAAGTTGCGGTGAGCAGAGTCGATCGACGACCTTGGCGGTTATTCCACAATCTGCTTACTTGCCAGAAGTGTTCCGCATGGAGAAGCGCAGTTGGGGGGTTATTATCCAGCTCTACACTTTGCGGACTGAGAGTGACTGGGGTATTGGTGATTTCGGTTCGCTGCGAAAGCTAGCGACGGCGTTGGCGGAATTGGGTGCCGACATGATCGGCTTAAATCCTTTGCACGCTCTATCCCCAGATATAAAACACAGCTTTTCGCCCTATAGCCCATCAGACAGGCGTTTCCTCTGCACGCTCTATATCGATCCCATGAGGGAGCCCGAATTTAAGACCTGCGTAGCCGAAGAAGGTGCCGACCAAACAACGGCCCGCACACAGGAAATTGAAGCCCTGCGCAGCACTGCAAATGTCGATTATGCGCGTGTATCCGATTTGAAGTACCAGGTGTTTGAGCGGATGTACGACTGCTTCTACCGGGAGAATATCGAAAACCGCACCGATCGCGGCCAGCGATTTTTAGATTACTGTGTCCTATCCGGGGATGTCTTAAAAATATACTCGCTCTATGAAGGCGCTAACAAGCGCTGGGTTAACAACCGCCACATAATTTTGATAAGCCGCGCTGAACTGGAGCAAGCCTTTGCCGATAACGGTGCGAGCGATTTGATCGAGCAGCACCAAGAGACCATATTGTTTCACAGCTATTTGCAGTGGATCGCTCACTGCCAGCTTGGAGAACTGCAAAATTTTACTAAAAGTCAGGGGATGGCACTGGGTTTAATAAGGGATTTGGCGGTTGGTGCCGACGGCTCTGGCTCTGAAGTGAGCAGTAATCCAAACTTGTTTTGCCGCAATGCCTCGGTTGGAGCGCCCCCCGATCCGCTGGCTGAACAAGGTCAGAATTGGGGGATACCTCCAATTGACCCGGCTAATCTCAGGCAGAGCGGTTTCGAGCATTTTATTAATTTACTGCGTGAAAATATGTCGCTGTGCGGTGCTTTGCGTATTGACCACGCAATGAGTTTAATGCGCTTATGGTGGTGTCCACCGGGTAAAACCGCCGATCATGGCGCCTATGTTTACTACCCCTTTGAAGAGATGCTCGGTATTCTTGTTTTGGAAAGCCAGCGCAATAAGTGTTTGATTATCGGCGAAGATTTGGGGGTCGTGCCCGATGAATTTCGCGAGGCGATGGCTAAAAATCATATTTTCTCTAATAAAGTATTCTATTTTGAAAAATCGGCCCATGACAGGTTCCGACCGCCAGGTGAGTATGCAGCGCGCGCATTGGCTATGATTAACAATCACGATGTGCCGACCTTGCTCAGTTGGTGGAGTGGTAGCGACTTAGAGTTGCGTGACAAGTTAAATATTTTTGAGGAGGGTGTGACTTACGCCCAGGCATTGCAGCAGAGGATTGCCGAGAAGGGGCAGGTGCTGGACTTGCTTAATGAGGGAGGCAATTTACCTCTAGGTTGGCAATGCGAGGATACACAGAAAGATGTCGATAAGGCGCTTGTGGAATCGGTGCTGAAACATGGGGCTAAAGTAAATTCGCAAATTTTTGCAATCCAGCTGGAAGACTTGATAATGATGGATGCGCCAGTCAATGTACCAGGTACCTTTAAGGAATACCCCAATTGGCAGCGAAAAATTTCGAAAACTATTTCAGAAATATTTGCGTCGGAAGAAACTAAAAATCTGCTAACAGAAATTAATTCTATCCGCTCTAATTTATCTTAACTTGCGCCAAGCTTTACCCTAGCCTCAAATTAGAAAGCAGCAGCTAAAAATTAAATTTTATCTACGGAGCACAAGTTTGTTAAGCTATAGCGTAAAACACGAAGATATTCAACAAATAATTAATGCCCGTCATCAAGATATTTTTTCGGTGTTAGGCCCGCACCCTATATGTGACAATCAAACGGAAATTCGTGTTTTCCTCCCTCGAGCGGAAAGGGTAGAAGTGCTCGACTACAACTCAAAAAAGCCGTTGGTTAATCTTGCTAAAGTAGATGACGCGGGTTTTTTTATTGGCATTGCTAGAATCGGTCTGGAATCTAAATATTTTTTGCGCGTTACCTATGGCGATTTTTCGGAAATTATAGAGGACCCGTATCGCTTTGGCCCTGCCATCGGTGAAGATGATCTCTATCTTTTCGGCGAGGGTACTCACGAAGCTGCTTATAAATTTTTAGGGGCTCATTTGGTTACTCAAGACGGTGTATCGGGTTGCCGATTCGCGGTATGGGCACCAAATGCTATGCGTGTTTCTATTGTCGGTGATTTTAATTATTGGGATGGCCGCAAGCATATGATGCGCAAACATTTTCCAAGTGGCGTTTGGGAGTTGTTTATTCCCGAACTCGGGCCCGGGCAATTGTACAAATATGAGTTGCTTGATGCCGCAGGCCATTTGCTGCCCCACAAGGCCGACCCCTATGGGTTTTATGCACAAGTACCGCCGGAGCAAGCCTCGTGTATAGCCGATTTATCGGTTTACCAATGGAACGATCAGGATTGGCGAGATAGACAGGTGAAGTTTACTTCCGTGGATCGTCCGATCTCTATCTACGAAGTCCATTTCGGTTCATGGCGCCGCGTGGTTGAAGAAAAAAACCGATATTTAAGTTATCGTGAGCTCGCTCGGGACCTGATTCCCTATGCAAAGGAAATGGGGTTTACTCACTTGCAGTTAATGCCGATTTCTGAATATCCCTTCGATGGCTCTTGGGGCTATCAGCCGATTGGCGTTTATGCGCCGACGTCGCGATTCGGCACCCCGGACGATTTTAAATATTTTATCGATCAATGCCATCAGGCCGATTTGGCGGTGCTTATTGATTGGGTGCCAGGTCACTTTCCCACTGATGCGCATGGCTTGGGGCGTTTTGACGGCACGCCGCTTTACGAACACCAAGACGACCGCCAAGGTTTTCATCCCGATTGGAATACGTATATATTTAACTATGGTCGCAGAGAAGTCGCTAATTATCTGATGGCGAATGCGCTGTTCTGGTTGGACGAGTACCATATTGATGGTCTTAGGGTGGATGCGGTTGCCTCCATGTTGTATCTAGATTACAGCCGCGACGACGGCGAGTGGATTCCCAATCGCTTCGGTGGACGAGAAAATCTCGAGGCGATCGATTTTCTGCGCGTATTAAATGAAAGAATCTATAAAAATTTCCCCACCGCCATGATGGTGGCGGAAGAATCTACTGCGTGGCCTGGCGTGTCTCGCCCAACCTATCAAGGCGGGCTTGGTTTTGGTTACAAGTGGAACATGGGGTGGATGAACGACAGTTTGGAATACATCAGCAAAGAAGCGGTATATCGCCAGTATCATCACAACGATATGACCTTCAGTTTGCTGTATGCCTTCAGCGAAAATTTTATTTTGCCTTTGAGTCACGATGAAGTGGTGCACGGCAAAGGTTCGATATTGGCGCGGATGCCTGGGGATGCCTGGCAGAAGTTTGCCAATTTGCGGGCCTACTACGCATATATGTGGTGCCATCCGGGAAAAAAATTGCTGTTTATGGGCAATGAATTTGCCCAAGGTCCGGAGTGGGATTATCTAAACAGTTTGTGTTGGCACCAGCTAGACCTGGGGCAGCATGAGGGCGTGCAAAACTTGGTGCGAGAATTGAACTTCCTGTACCGCGAGACACCGGCATTGCACGAAATGGATGCTCAAGCAGAGGGTTTTGAATGGATAGAGGCAGATGACCGGCACAATTCTGTTTTTTCTTTTAGTCGTCACGCAAATACCAGTGAGAGCTTTGTTGTTGTAATAAGTAATTTTACGCCGGTAGAGCGCAATAGCTATCGTATTGGTGTCGAAAAAGAAGGTTTTTATCGCGAGGTGCTAAATACCGATAGCGAGCATTTTGCGGGCGGTAATAAAGGTAATGGCGGCGGCGTGAATGCCGAGCAACAGCCTTGGCAGCACCGCGAGTTTTCACTCTGTGTCGATCTTCCTGCCTTGTCCACCATTGTGTTTCTGCACGAAGGGTAAAAAATTTTTTCGTTTAAAAGAAATAGATTGTCTATGAGACGAGGATATACAGTTACGGAAGGTTCGCCGTATCCAATCGGCGCAACCCTTTGCGAGGCCGGCGTTAATTTTTCTATTTTTTCCGCTCATGCAGAAAAAGTTGAATTATGTCTGTTCGATGAATCGGGTATGGTGGAAATTATCCGCCTAGACATGCTTGGTTTTACCGATCAGGTGTGGCACTGCTTTGTAGAGAATATTGAAGCGGGGCAGTTGTATGGCTTTCGCGTTTATGGCCCCTACGAACCCGAACGAGGCCACCGCTTTAATCCTCATAAATTGCTTATCGACCCCTACGCAAAAAAAATTGCAGGCAGTTTTCGCTGGAGTAATGTTTGCTATGGCTACGACATGGACAGTGAGCAGAAAGATTTGGCCATTGATACGCGTGACAATGCCAAATTTGTACCCAAGAGTGTGGTTATTGGTAGTGCTAGTCTCGAAGATTTTAGCCTAAATAGCCATTACAAGCCGCTGATCCCCTGGTCCAATACCATCTTATACGAGACTCATGTACGTGGGTTTACCCAGTTAAATCTTGCCCTGCCGATACGCGACCGGGGCACGTTTAAAGGTTTGTCGCATCCCAAGGTCATTGAGTACATCAAGAGCCTCGGCGTTACGTCAGTGGAGCTGCTGCCGGTGCACGGGTTTATTGATGAGCATTTCTTGATAGCGAAAGGACTGAGTAATTACTGGGGTTACAACAGCCTGCATTTCTTTATGCCGCACACCGCGTACATGACCAACAACTCGCCGCATGAATTTCGGCAAATGGTTGATGTATATCACGATGCTGGCTTAGAAATAATATTAGATGTCGTATACAACCACACTGCTGAAGGCAATCACTTGGGGCCCACCTTATCGTTTAAGGGTATCGATAACGCATCCTACTATTGTTTGAATGCTCACGATCCCCGTTATTATGTGAATGATACGGGTTGCGGCAATACCTTAAATGTTAAGCATCCGCGTGTGCTGCAAATGGTGATGGACAGTTTGCGTTACTGGGCTGCCGATATGGGAGTGGACGGCTTTCGTTTTGATTTAGCGACGGTATTGGGGCGAGAGTCTTTTGGTTTCGACCCCGGTAGCGGTTTTTTTGACGCTATCCGCCAAGACCCGATTTTGGCGCGGAGTAAGCTGATTGCAGAACCTTGGGATATCGGTCCAGGCGGGTATCAAGTGGGAAATTATCCTAATGGCTGGTCGGAGTGGAATGATAGATATCGCGATACCATTCGGCGTTTTTGGCGCGGTGACGATGGCATTTTGCCAGAATTTGCGCGAAGAATTCACGGGTCGAGTGATTTATTCGAGCGAAACGGTCGCGGGCCCTCGTCGAGTATTAATTTTGTGACCAGCCACGATGGCTTTAGCCTACACGATTTGGTGACTTACAAGCATCGCCACAATTTGGCGAATCGAGAGCAAAACCGCGATGGCCACAGTGCAAATTACAGCGACAACTACGGTGAAGAGGGAGAGGTAGATAACGAAGTTGTCAATGATATTCGCAATCGCCAAAAAAAGAATTTTCTCGCGACTCTATTTTTGTCTCAGGGCACGCCAATGCTGCTTGCCGGTGATGAAATGAACCGAACCCAAAACGGAAACAATAACGCCTATTGCCAAGATAATATTATTAATTGGATTGACTGGCGAAACTACGAAAAAAATGAAAGCGATTTACAGCTTTTTGTTCGGTATTTGATTGCGCTGCGGAATCAATACCCGATATTGACGTCTAAACACTACATTCACAAACCGCAACAATTGGGCAACAAAACCCAATATGAGGTGCATTGGATTCACATGTCGGGCAAATTGATGGATGAGTCCGATTGGCGGGATAATCAACTTAAAACCCTGGGGTGGATTTTGGAACATCGCCCGAAGACTGTAGCCGAAGCAAAATCTCGCGGCACACTTATAATCTTATTTAATGCTAGTGTAAATACAGAGAACTTTACTTTGCCGTTCTTATCGGATGTTACTCAATGGCATGGTTTGATAGACACCTCGACGCAGGACGGCACCCCGGAAGTAAGTGAATTGCTCTTGGGAGAGGTTACTCCATTGCAGGCAAAAAGTTTACAGCTTTGGGTTGCCGAATATGCTAGCAACGAATTATCAAGTGAATCTAACTAAATGTATTGGTGGAGATGAGAATGGCATCATCGAAGAGAGAACCTTCCTTGGGTAACGAGGCTGAACAAGTAAAACAAGATCTCCATAGGCACTATAAATATACTTTAGGCCGCTTCGATAGCGCTCCAAACTCTCCCTATATGCTGCCCGCTATTTCTTACACTGTTCGCGACCGTTTGATGGAGCGTTGGAGCTTCACGGCGGAAGAAGAACAACGCAAAGACACGCGCAAAGTGTTTTACCTGTCTTTGGAGTTTTTGCTAGGAAGAAGCTTATCCAATGCCATTTTGAACCTCGACATGGAAGAGCCAGCCCGCAACGCGCTAATGGAATTTGGCTGCAGCTTAGAGGGTATCGAAGAAAAAGAGAAAGATGCCGGCTTGGGCAACGGTGGCCTGGGCCGTTTGGCTGCGTGTTTTATGGATAGTTGCGCAAGTTTGGGTTTGCCCGTTGTCGGCTATGGCATTCGCTACGAGTACGGTATGTTTCATCAGAGTTTACATAGCGGTCGCCAGGTGGAACAGCCCGATCACTGGTTAATTGATGGCAATGTCTGGGAGATAGAACGGCCCGACCATACGCGAACCGTAAAATTTTACGGCTATACCGAGTTTTATATTAACGACAGCGGTAAACAGTGCGCGCGCTGGGTAGGCACGCAAAACGTGTTGGCGGTAGCGTACGATATGCCTATACCCGGCTACCGCAACAACAGGGTGAATACACTACGTTTGTGGAAAGCAGCCGCATCTGATGAGTTTAATCTGCAAGAGTTTAACGAAGGTGATTATTCCGATGCGGTGGCCCAGAAAAACCTCGCCGAGCAAATCACGATGGTGTTGTACCCAAATGACGCTAGCGAAAGCGGCAAAGAGCTGCGATTACGGCAACAGTATTTCCTCGCTTCGGCAAGCTTGCAAGATGTTATCGCAGACTGGGTGGCTAAGCGCGGCGAGAACTTCGACGAATTCGCCAACTATCATTGTTTTCAGCTAAACGATACGCATCCCACCCTGGCGGTGGCCGAGTTGATGCGCCTGCTAATGGACGAACACAAACTGTCTTGGCACAGCGCCTGGGATATTACCAAGAAGACCATGGCTTACACCAACCATACGCTGTTGCCGGAAGCTCTAGAAAAATGGTCGGTGCGATTAATGAAAGAGCTTTTGCCGCGGCTATTGGATATTATTTATGAAGTTAATGCTCGCTTCCTTGCCGAGGTGGCACAAAAATGGCCGGGCGATATTGCTCGTCAACAACGTATGTCGATTATCGAAGAAGGACCAGAGCCGCACGTGCGGATGGCTTACTTGGCGATAGTGGGTAGTTTCTCTGTCAATGGGGTGGCTGGTCTTCATTCCCATTTGCTGACCACCGGGTTGTTCCGAGATTTTTATGAACTATGGCCGAAGAAGTTTAATAACAAAACCAATGGTGTTACGCCGCGCCGTTGGATGGCACACTGTAATAAGGGTTTGAGCGCACTGCTCAATGAATCCATAGGTGAGGCTTGGGTTAGCGATTTGTCGCAATTAGGTAAATTGCGTGCTTATGTTGACGACGCCTCTTTCTGTGAGCGGTGGTTGCATATTAAGCGCAATAATAAAGTGCGATTGTCCAACCTGGTTAAACAAGTGTGCAATGTTGACTTCGATCCCGAGGCAATTTTTGATGTTCAAGTTAAGCGCATTCATGAGTATAAGCGGCAGTTGTTAAATATCCTGCATGTTATCCATCTCTACGATCGTATTACCCGCGGTGATGTGGCTGGTATTAAGCCGCGTTGTGTGCTTATTGGCGGCAAGGCCGCGCCGGGATATGCGCTGGCAAAATTGATTATCAAGTTGGCTAATAATGTCGCTCATGTTGTTAACTCCGACAGCAAGGCCTCTGAATATCTCAAGTTGGTATTTTTCCCCAACTACCGTGTTAGCTCAATGGAAATTATCTGCCCGGGCACAGACTTGTCGGAACAGATATCCACGGCAGGCAAAGAGGCTTCTGGCACTGGCAACATGAAGTTTATGATGAACGGGGCACTGACTATTGGCACTTACGATGGCGCCAATATTGAAATTTTGGACGCTGTGGGAGCCGAGCACTTCTTTTTATTTGGGTTAAAAGTTGAAGAAATCGGCAATTTTAGAATACAAAATGACCCCAATTATTTAATTGAACAAGACGAAGACCTAAAGCGGGTGGTGAATTTACTCGAATGCGGTCACTTCAGCATGTTTGAGCCGGGCATTTTCGAACCGCTTATTTGGGCTATTCGCAACCCGTCAGACCCTTGGATGACCGCTGCAGATTTTCGCAGTTATGTCGATTCTCAAAAGTTAGCGACTGCGGCCTTTGAAGATCGCAACGGCTGGTGTAAATCCAGCATTATTAATACCGCGAGCAGCGCCAAGTTTAGTAGCGATCGCACCATTAGCGAGTATGCAAGGGATATTTGGAAGATTATTTAGCACAGTGTGTCAAATGAATGCCACAGATACAAAGACGGACCGCAAACGGTTTAACGCTGTGCAAGTCTCTATATCCTATGTGTTGCATTAATTTGGGTTTGCCGCGCACTTTTTGGTCTTCAGCGAATGGCGACAAGGTAGAGCAGCCCTGTATTTAAGGTGGAGAGCACAATGGATAAAGGAGGTGGCGTGCTCCACGGGATACCTTGCACTGATCGTGCGATAAGGAATGTCGAGGTGAGGTTTATTGATGTAGCTCAATGGTTGCCTTGCTTTTGCTTGCGAATGTGGCTTGCTTCATGCTTTATTATAATAAGCTTTATTCTTGCTCTGTCGTTGTGAGCCTGTAGTTGTGACTTCTGCACCTCAAAGAGTATTAAAAAAAATCGTTGCAGAGTTTATTCAAAAATTCATCCAGTGCCATTTTCTTGGTTTCGGGCTTCTGTGTCTGATAACAAGCAGGCCAAGCCGCTCTAGTGGTTGCGGTGGTTTAGAGCAGAATACTGCGTCAGCGGGGCGTCGATAGGGCAGCCTTGTTAATGAGCGTTTTGCGGGCCTACACAGAACTCAAAATTATGAATGGAACGCATAATTAGACTGCTTGAAGCGCTGGTCATGCCGCTTGGCATAGGCTTTCGCTGTGGGGGAGAAGCCGAATAATTTAATTGCCGCTATGTCGCTACGGGTATGAATAAATCAAAAAAATAGACACTCTCGCTGGCCAATATCGCAGCTAATATTAAATAGTGCATGTTAATTATCCGGGGCTGCGACAATAGTGTTCGTTATGCCTTTTTTGAACAGTCCTCTTTTATGTTCGCCTAGCTTGTTGTTTGAATAAGTTTGTTGTTTGAATAAGCTTGCTGTTTGAATAGCGTTAGTCGAACCGATATATTTTTGAGCTTAGGAGATATTGAATGCTTGATCCCAACTCCCGCTATGTGAGTCGACTTACTCGCGATACTGTGGCCCTTATCTTAGCTGGTGGTCGAGGCAGTCGCCTGCATGAGCTTACCGATTGGCGAGCAAAACCGGCGTTACACTACGGTGGTAAATTTCGTATCATCGATTTCCCACTATCGAATTGTGTCAACTCCGGTATTCGCCGCGTCAGTGTGCTTACTCAATACAAAGCACACTCGCTTATTCGCCATCTTATTCGAGGTTGGGGGCACTTTAGAAAAGAGCTTGGGGAATTCGTTGAGATTCTACCTGCGTCTCAGCGTTACTCGCCGAATTGGTATCAGGGGACTGCCGATGCCATTTATCAAAATATCGATATTATTCGCGCCGAAATGCCCAAGTATGTGTTGGTGCTCTCTGGTGACCATGTTTATCAAATGGATTACGGCTCAATGCTGGCATACCATGTAGAAAGTGGCGCAGATTTAACGGTATCTTGTATCGAAGTACCGCTTGCGGAAGCGGCGGGTGCTTTTGGCGTTATGACGGTAAATGAAAACAATCGCATTATTAAATTTGATGAAAAGCCGCAAAATCCCACAGAGCTTGCCGATGCCCCAGGTATGACTCTTGCGTCTATGGGTAACTACATATTTAATACCGATTTTTTGTTTGAGCAACTGCGTAAAGATTCGGAGATAGAAGATTCCGAGCATGACTTCGGTAAAAATATTATTCCCTCGATTATTGACGATTGTGGTGTACACGCCTACCGTTTTCGTGACCACGGTACCAACTCTCCGTCTTACTGGCGCGACGTGGGTACGCTAGATTCATTTTGGGAGGCTAATATGGAGCTGGTCTCGCCTTCACCTGCATTAAATTTGTACAATGAAGATTGGCCGATTTGGACGTATCAAAAACATTTGCCGTCGGCTAAATTTGTTTTCAATGACGATGATCGTCGCGGTTATGCGGTGGATTCTATGGTGTCTGGCGGTTGCATTATTTCTGGCGGCAGCGTCGAGCAAAGCTTGTTGTTCTCCAATGTCAGGGTGCATTCCTACACGGATGTGCACCAAAGTGTGGTTCTACCCAGCTGTCAAATTCACCGTCATGCCAAAGTACATAAAGCCATTATTGATGCCGGCTGTATTATTCCAGAGGGTATGGTCATTGGCCTCGACCACGAACATGATCGAGCTAGAGGCTTTCGCGTTACCAAAAATGGCGTGGTGGTTGTCTCTCAAGAAATGCTCGGTCAACCAGGGGGTAGTCGGAGAGATTAGGCTGCGCTTTAACCGCTGTATGCTTACACATAGCTCGGCCACCGTTCACCTAGGTCAATAATTTAAAACCCGGAAGAGGCAGCAAAAGTTAGGGCGCTTAGCATATATACCCAAAACACTTGAGATTTAGGTGTTAGGAGTGCGTCAATTTTCGTTCTTGGCAAGGCGCGACAACGCAGAATAGCCAGTCTATTTAATGCGGAGCAACACCGCCAAGGGCACTTAGGGGCGTGCTCCTAAGGCCTAAATCTCAAGTGTTTTGGGTATATAACACCGAAAATTATCATGATGCTAAAATTGTAACAAGTTAAGGATGGCGCTCCCGCTTCTTGCGGTTAATTAAAACGGGCCAATCTCTTGACCAATAAATACTAACAATAGTTTAAGATAGTTGAACATAATAGTTGAACATAGTCGAACATAGTCGAACATAGTTGAATCAAATAGAATGCAAAAACGTATCTTGATGGTAGCCTCAGAGAATGACGCCCTGCCCGGCGCCAAAGTTGGCGGCGTGGGCGATGTGATTCGCGACTTGCCTACGGCCTTAACCCGGCACAATCAAACGGTTGATGTACTCGTACCTTCCTATGGTTTTTTATCGCGTTTAGCGGGAATGCGTATTGTTGCGGAATTCGAAGTCCGTTTTGCCGGCAAACGTTTAAATGTGGAGTTATTACTTGCCAGCGAACAGGGTAAGCCGGGGGTGCGACAATTCGTTCTGCACCACGCTACAGGCTTTTCTGAAAAAGGTGAGATGGTTTATTGCGACGATGACGAGGGCCCTTTTGCCACCGATGCCACTAAATTCGCCCTGTTCTGCCAGGCGACTGCGGAGGCATTAAAATTGGGTGTTATTACCCGGCCCGATGTTCTGCATTGTCACGATTGGCATTCGGCATTTTTGTTGATATTGCTTCGCTACAGCCGCAGCTATAAATCCTTGCGTGATATAAAAACTGTTTTCTCAATTCACAACCTGGCTATGCAGGGCATACGGCCCTTGCGTCGCGATAGCTCTTCAATGGTGTCCTGGTTTCCCGGCTTAGCCTTGGATTTGGATTACGTGAAAGATTTGCGTTATCCCGACTGTATTAACCCGATGCGTGCGGCTATTTTATTGGCAGACAAAGTACATACGGTATCACCGTCTTATGCCGAGGAAATACTGAAACCCAGCGACCATGAAATGGGTATTTATGGCGGTGAGGGCTTGGAAAAAGACTTGAAAGCCCGCGCTCTTACCGGCGATTTATTGGGTATTTTGAATGGCTGCGAATACCCCGAGTTTGCAAAGCGCACCCAGCCGGATACTAAGCAACTGTGTCGCGTTTTGCATCGCGCTATTGAAGATTGGGCCAGCCGCTCACCACAACTGAAGTCTGCGCATTGGATGGCGCATAAGCGCGTGGAAAAATGGTCGAGGCAGAAGCAAACGGGCAAAATGAATATTACCTCTATCGGACGAGTAACCGAGCAGAAATATCGCCTGCTTCACACGTATATCGGTGCTAGCAGAAAGACGACACTTGAGAGTATGTTGGATGCACTCGGCGATCGCGGGACGTTATTTTTGTTGGGCAGCGGTGACACAGCCTTGGAAAATTTTTTATTAAGAGTGGCCGGTAAATACGAAAATTTTATTTTTCTGAACGGGTATTCCAGCACGCTTTCCGACAGCCTCTATGAGTTTGGCGACTTATTTTTAATGCCGAGTTCCTATGAGCCTTGCGGGATTAGCCAAATGCAGGCGATGCGTGCCGGTCAGCCCTGTTTCGTTAATAGCGTTGGCGGTTTAAAAGACACTGTGCAAGCCAAGGTGAATGGTTTTAGTTTTAGCGGTTATAATGCCGCCGATCAAGCTGAGCAGCTGTTCAAAGTTTATCAGGATGCGTTAAAGCTTTTCTTTGGCAACGCCAATGCCTGGAAATCGCTGTGCAGCCAGGCTCTGGCTGCACGCTTCAGTTGGGATGACAGCGCAAAGCAGTACTTAGAGTGCTTGTACGATATGCCTCATACTGAATATGCCGCTTCAGGGCGTGAGAACTAAACTAAGCAGCGCCGGATGAAATACGATTCCCTCCGCGAGAATCGTCAATGTTCTAAGCGGCCGTCTAAGGGGGCAATGCCGCCATCACTTGTCGGTATTGCCGTCGGTGGTGTATTGCTGGCATTTAATTTGATTGTTACCCGCTTCACAGATTACGTATCTAATTCTGCAGGGGAAGAAAATATACCGCAGGTAATCACCGGCTTAGACGGTTGCGGACTGCAGTAGAGAGATATTGAATCTTGTCAGTGATTGGGCGACGATGCCTTCATTTAAACCAGTGATTTGCATTTGTTGCACGCCGCAAGCCGGCATAGTTAACCGGGGTGCTGTCTGAGCTATCGAGCCTAAGTTGTGGTGAGGTCGCCTAGTATTTTACAGTGTCTTGGGCTTCACCATAAACCGCGTTACTATATCTCTCGGCTGTGCCGGTGCGCCTAAAATGGCGTGCCGAATTTGTTTTGTCGCGCCTTGCTAAGAACCTTCATTGACGCAACCCTAATACTTTTATTGTTTAGGCTCGGCACCTAAGTGGCGCTGTTTTGTTTGTACTTTGCAGCCAGTGCGAGCGATTTAATCGTCAGTGCCGCGAGCAAACGCAGCAATTTTTTTCGGTAGTCAATAATCGAGGTAAGTCGTATGAGTAACGAATTAATAGCCGGTATTGAACTCGGTGGTACAAAAACCATTTGTCTGGTGGGGCAGCGGGGGCAGCTCGCTTCTTTCGAGAAAAAAATAATTCCCACCACTTCCCCAAATGAAACTCTTGATGAGGTAGCGACATTTCTTCAGACGTTCCCTAAAATCGCGAGTATTGGTGTTGGCGCTTTTGGCCCTGTCGACATCGTACCTGGCTCTAACCATTACGGTGCACTACAAAATACGCCTAAGCCCGGTTGGAAAAACTTCAATATTTATACGTACTTTTCTAGAAAGTTTCAGTGCCCAGTTATTATCGATACCGACGTTAACGCAGCGGCATTGGCCGAATATACAGCTGGGGCTGGCAAAGACCTTAACAACTTTATTTATGTAACGGTAGGCACGGGTATTGGTGGCAGTGCTTTCATTGATGGCAAAGCGTTAAAGGGACGCGGGCACCCTGAAATGGGCCATATTGCGCTGCCGCGAGATGAAACAGACTTAGCGTTTACCTCTGCCTGTCCTTTTCACGCCAATTGTGCAGAGGGGCTAGCCAGTGGCAAGGCTATTGCTATGCGCTGGGGCAAACCGCTCAACCAATTTCCCAAAGATAGCGCCCCCTGGGCCCTGCAAGCTCGATATCTGAGTCAGTTTTATCACAATTTAATGTTGTTGTTTTCACCACAGCGCATAATTTGCGGTGGCGGGGTATCCAGTGAGGCGCTTTTAAAACAAGTTAGGCAAAATTTAATTTCTCGTATTAATGGCTACGTGCATGGCATAAATGCTGTGGAAGATCTTCAAGACTACTTGGTGTTGCCCGCGCTTGAAGGCGACGCCGGACCACTAGGTTCTTTTTTGCTTAACCAGTATGCCCCATAAAACGCTCGGGGAGTCGAGCTTATCAACTCGCTGCTCAAGGTGGTTAACCCGCCAGGATTTCGGCTTAGAATAGGGTGCTAAGTTCCGGCTGTGTCTTTTGAATTTTCCGCCTTCTTTGCCGCATCGGCCGCTTGTTTGCGTTTTGTTTGCTTGGTTTCCGGTTCTGCTGGCGCCGGTGCAGCGGGCTCTGGTTCGGGTGCCGGTGCAGGTGCCGGCTCTGGTTCTGGTGGTTTGGGCTTCAGTGTTTCAATATTTTCGACCAGTTTTTCGCTGGGTTTTTTCGCGTAAAATTTCGGTGCAGCAGGCTTTTTCTTATTGAACATTTTTGAGCCCACCGACTTTTTCATGGGAACTTTCTTGTTCACATTTAAAACAAAGGTTTCATGTAGATTTTCTTTGCTAGATATAGAGTCGAATAGAGCGTTTGCCGCTTTATCGATAGCATCCTTATTGGCGCTGGGAAACAAAATGCATTCTCCCGAGGCTTTCTCAATACCCAAAGCAAAGCGAGGTTTTTTAGCCTTTGGCACATATTTGGTGTAGCGAGCAATCGCTATTGAAGCCATTATAATACCTACAGCCATGAGTATAGGTTCTTGGAGCACCAAACCCGCAGCAACGATGGAACCCGCCAGTGGAGCCACAATCTTTATCAAGTTGGGGAACGGGTTTTTTTTAATTACGCTTAAGTCGTCAATCCAAATTGCGGTCAAGGTGTTGATTTGTATTGCCTGGTTTTCGTAAATTAAAGCGTTTTTTTTAACAATTAAACTGCCGACGACAAGTTCTACGGGTTTTTTTTCTTCGCTCAAGAATCTCTCTCCAAAAACGCGCCATGCGAGGATGGTTTTTACTCTAGTATTGTCGTTTACTAAGCGGAAACTTAGAAAGCATACCCCCCAGTTTAAGCCCCTTTGTTGTCAGCCCGCACGCAGTAAATAGTTTGCGTAAAGTTCGCCACCCTGCCGTTTAAGGCTTAAAACTGGGGGCTTGAAACTGAGAGTGTTCTCTCTTTCTGCTTGGATACTGGCTTTTGCTCTGTGGTTCGCCGTTTTTTCTGTCACAAGGAGCGGCTTGCCTTACACGCACTTAGCTGGCTTTTACGCTGCTGGTTCATTCCGCCGTTAAGGCGGATAAACTCAGTGGTTCCCGTTTTACGCCCTTTTAGGTTTGTTTTAAACCACCTCATGCCTAGGTTAAATAATAGTCATATCCGCCGCTCATTTTACAGTGAACAAATGCCCATTGCTCTAAAAAAATCGGATTCTATCACGCTGGTCCCTAGGGGTGAGCAGCGGTAGTCGCTTTGCTGGGTAAGCACTCTCTCGTTACAAGGTTATAACCAGCTAGCGGGCGTATCGCCTTACTTGGCATTGCTAGGCCTTTTTTCGTGCGTAGGTCTCAGCGCTTTGCAAGCTGCTTAACCCTCTGCGGCCGTTGAGTTTTAGCCCCGGCGTCACGCCGGCTGCCCCTATGGCTGCTGGCGACACTACCCGCAGTTTATAAAGGGATTAATGATTGTCGACAACGGCGATTGCTGCGCGCCATGTGGCGGCGCTCAATGATTGGCTCTGCGCGTTGCCGCCGCGTGCAGTGGTATATTGCTTCGCCCCTAGAAACCGTGCAAAGAAAAAAAATACTCTCTGTGTGCACCGGTATCAGCAGGAGTTTGGGTGTGGGCCGGTAAGGACGAGCTTCACCTTGTTTTCGAGATAATGTCTTCGGAATAATGGGTTTGGAATAAAGAAATATTGTTTGTTTCATTCGGGGTAGTATATCGGCAGATCAATGTGATTTTTTTGCTTCTATGGCGATTAGGTTGTTAAGCGCTATTTTAAGCAATGCTTTAGAATGGAAAATCCGTGCTGAAATGTAGCGACAGATTTAGACTTTGGTGCGCAAACGAGATGAGCGTAGCTTGAGGCACGCTTTTCGACTAATATCGGGTGCTCAATGCACACACCGGGCAGTCGATTTTTTCAACAGCAAGGGCGTACGGGCGGGTCTGTGGCAACGAGGCTGGGTTAGCGCAAAGTGGTGCACTGGCAGCGAATTGCTTGGCGTTGCTAAATATTGATATTTTCGCAGGTAAAAAGTAGATGATAAATTTAGTCTTAGATTATGGCCACGGCGGGAGTAAGCCTGGGGCTGTTCACGGTGCAGCCGTGGAAAAAGAGTTGAATTTGTTAACCGGTGAAGAGGTGTATGGGTATATGCACAACCTCTATGGCCAGAGCCAAGATTTTCGTGTATTCCTTACCCGTGATGGGGATTATGATATCAGCCTGCGTTCTCGCGCCGGCTTAATTAACGAGGCCCATCATGTTTACCCTGTCAGCCTCGCGTTATCTGTGCATTACAATGCTGCAGGCAACTTAAAAGCGCAGGGGTTTGAGGTATTTTATGCCGAGGGCAGTACCCGCGGTGAGTCGGCGGCGAAGGCTATTACTGAATCGGTAGAGCAAAGTGGAATTATTAAATTGCGTGGCCGAGGCTATAAAACCACCGCGCAGCTCGGTCGCCGTTTGGCTTTTATTCACAACACTGCGCCGCCTGCGGTGTTGGTCGAGGTCGGTTTTATCACCAACCCGGAAGATCGCGCCAAGGCGCTTAGCGCAAATTTTAGACAAGATATCGGCAAAGCTATCGCCGTTGGTATCGGTAATTACGTCGGTTTCTAGGGGGAAAAGTCATGTCAAATTTAACACCCAGTAGTTTTCTTCTCAATAACAGTAAAGGGCGACCCGATTTCATTATGACGATGTTGGTTGTGGTGATTCTCGCCCTGCTGGTCATGCTAGTTATTTGGTTGGGGCTTAATAGCTTGGCCATGGTCAGTGGGCAAAACTTGTCTCGGGAGGAATCAAATGCCCTCGTTGAATTAATGCAAAGTTTCAACAGTAATGCGCAGCTGATTATTCTCGGGATTTGTTCTTCGGTGTTTACCCTTGCCGGTACCTATTACCTGCGGCGCTCTTCCTACGACAACCACCATGAGCAGCGGGCACATAGAAAGTTACAAGAGAAAATGATGACCACGCAGCAAGGCGCTGGCGGCGGCAGAGTAGCCGGGGTGCAGTCCGCTGCATCGGCAATGGGTTATGTGGATAACCAGCAGTCTACCTTGCAGCACCCGAATTACGATGATGAAGAGGAAGATATCTAATGGACCTGCATATTAACCCAATGTCGTTTTTCAATGTTCTCTTCAGCCCCAGCGGTCTGATTATTGTGGTTATGGCCGTGGTGTGTGCGGGCATGCTCGCATTATTTTTGCCCGGCGGTTTTAGGAAAATCATTTCGGTTGTGGCTGTTTTTGCTACAGCGGGTTTGGCAATTTTCTTACTGCGGAATCAAAAGAACCGTTTGATTGGCGATTACAACCTCAATGTCGATAAATATTTAGACGTGGTTGCCGAAAAAAAGCGTATCGACACCGAAAACGCGGTTTTGCGCAGGGAAATTGAGGCTCTTGAAGGCAGTGGCGATGCATCGAAACAACAGTTAGGCGAGTTAATGCAACAGTACGAGAGCTCTTTAAAGCAGGCCAATAAAAAAAGCCGCCTGCGGGCCGAACTGTCGTCGGAAATTGAGCGCAATGCGGAGAAACTCGATAGCGGTTACGAAATTGGCAGTTCGCCCGCCTTTCGTCGCCGCTGGCAAGAAATTCGCGAGATGGCGCAAAGCGACACCGAGCAAGAGCCGCTTCCCGCCGCACCGATTGTCGAGCCGCCACCGCCCGTGCCGGCGGTGGTAGATACCGACCCTGAGCCTGCTGAGGCGGTATCAATTGATATACGCTTTGAGGGATACCGCTTGAAGGGCGATATTACGTGAAGTGTTGGCTGCCTGCTTGGCTTCCAGTTTGGCTGTGCGGCTTTAGATAGAGTAGATAGAGCTGTCACTAAGGTGTTGAGTGCGCAGTGCTCTTATGAGCTGTCGAATTAGACAGTTGAGCCCTGTACACAATCCTCTGGTACTCGCAATCTGCACTCATTGTCAGCTTACTGTCTTGACTAGATAGCCCTCGGCCTACTAATCGCTGTATCGATTTCCCTCTAAAGCTACGCAGCTGGCTAGCCGCAGATGTCCGGGTTGCCCGATAATTGTTTTGCCATTTTATCGGTGGCTTTTACCAATGCGTCAACAATACCGGGTTCTTGTGCCGAATGGCCCGCATCGCGGATGATTTGCAGCTGTGCGTCGGGCCATTGATTGTAGAGCGACACCGCATTTTCCAGCGGGCAAACCATATCGTAGCGACCATGTATAATTACGCCGGGTATGTCTTTTAAGGCGTCGCTGTGTTGAAGAATTTGATTTTCCTCGATAAAGCAGTGATTAACAAAAAAGTGTGTTTCGATAAGTGCAAGGGAAAGCGCTAAGTGAGGTTCGGAAAAAACGCTGACAACTTCCGGGCTTGGCCTGAGCGTGGCGCAGCGGCCCTCCCATAAAGACCAGGCTTTTGCCGCGTGCATTCTGGCAATCTCATTGGCGCTGCTAAGTTGTTTGTAGTAGGCCTGGATTATATTGTCGCGCTCGCCTGTGCGAATTGGTTGAATAAACTCAGACCAGTAGTCGGGGAAAATGCGTGCGGCTCCGCCTTGATAAAACCACTGTAAATCCTGTTGGCGGCCAAGAAACACGCCTCTTAGAATCATGGAAAGCACTTTTTCGGGTTGCCGCTGTGCATAGAGCAATGCCAGGGTAGAACCCCATGATCCACCCAGCAACATCCACTGCTCTACTTTTAAATGTTGGCGGATTTTCTCGATATCGTCCAAAAGGTGCTGGGTGGTATTGTCTTCTAAGCAGGCGTGAGGAGAAGAGCGGCCAGCGCCGCGCTGGTCGTATAAGATGATGCGGTATTTATCGGGGTCGAAATAGCGCCGGTACAGGCTTCTACAACCAGAACCTGGGCCACCGTGTAGAAATAATACCGGAATACCGCTTTTCGAGCCGCATTCTTCCACATGTAGCGTATGAATATTGTCCACCGCTAGCGCATGGGTCGCGTAGGGCTTGATATCTGGGTAAAGAATTTTCATTTTTAGCGCCTAACAATTCGACTAGTCCTATTTCAAAAGTTTAGCATTGAAGCGCATCGTGGGTGCGGGAGATTCATCGACAATCCGAAACACGCAGCCCTTGGGGTGGATGGCTAGCTTTGCCGGTTTGTTGCGAGTTTGGCCTGTCGAGCGGTTTGAGATCGCCGGGTCTTTGCCGCTCAGTTGGCAGCGGCAGTTCCTGTAGGTCGTTCCTGTAAAATCTGAAGCTGCAGTGAGCCCGCAGTGCCACTTATGGACTCTTTGCTTTTATAAGGTTAGCTTATGCATAAAGCTGAACGACTTTTTAAGATCGTCAATCTGCTACGTAATCGGCGAACAGTGCTCACTGCCAAACAACTGGCGTTGGAATTGGGCGTATCTGAGCGCACCCTTTACCGTGATATGCAATCGCTTACGGCCTCTGGCGTGCCCATCGAAGGTGAGGCGGGGGTGGGGTATCGCATCCAGCGACACTTTGAGTGCCCGCCGCTGATGTTCGATCGCGACGAGGTCGAGGCGATACTGCTGGGGGCAAAAATGGTGCGCAATTGGAGTGATCGTCAGTTGGCGGCTTCAGCCAGCAGCGCACTTAATAAAATTCTCGCAGTACTGCCCGCACATCTGCGGGAAATTGAAGAAACCACCGCGATTCGAGTGCCGGATCTCCAAGCGGGTGCGCAATTTACCGAACACAGTGCAACCCTGCGGGAGGCGATTCAACGCCGCTTGATTGTCGAAATCGACTATGAAGATGCCCAGCATTGCCCGAGTCGGCGGCGAGTTTGGCCCTTGGGTTTATTTTTTTGGGGCAGCGCTTGGACCTTGGTGGCCTGGTGTGAATTACGCGGCGATTACCGGGTATTTCGCCTCGATAGGATTAAACAGTTCCGGCAGACCAGCACCAATTTTCTGGTAAGTAAAACCTGTTCGCTGGATAACTTTATGGCCTTGCAGCGGCAATGCGCTAGCCACGATGGCGATGCGAAAAGCGAATAAATGGTGCAAGCTTGGCGCAAACCGCCGCGCATTGGGTTTGATGCGGCGGTAGACCGGGTGCAGATTGCAGGGGCGGCGACTAAGCCTGCGGCGCGGTTTGGCTAGTCTGCGGCGGTATCGGTATCAGGTCCGGGCTGTTGTTTATTCCGCAGAATAATTTTGCTGAATATAATACCCAGCTCGAACAGTAACCACATTGGTAGTGCCAGCAAGGCCTGCGAAATAATATCTGGCGGAGTGAGCAGCATGCCGACCACAAAACAGGCTACCACTACATAGGGGCGCTTTTTTGCCAAGTTTTGCGGTGAAATAACCCCGGCTGTAGCCAGCAAAACGGTGGCAACGGGAATTTCAAAGGCAAAACCAAAAGCAAAAAACAATTTTATAACGAAGCTCAAATACTTGCTAATATCGGTCATCACAGTGACGCTTTCCGGCGCTACCGAAGTAAAAAATCCGAACACCAATGGAAAGACCACGAAATAAGCGAAGCTCATACCCAAGTAAAACAAAAGCACGCTACTGGCAAACAGAGGCAGCGCCAGCTTTTTTTCGTTTTTGTACATGGCTGGCGCAATAAATAACCACAGTTGGTAGAAAATAAACGGTATTGCTATCACCACGCTGCAAAAAATCGTCAATTTAAAGGGGGTGAGGAAAGGGGAGGCCACATCGGTGGCGATCATCTGAGCATCTTCGTGTAAAAAAACTTGTAACGGCTCGGATATAAAGTCGTAAATTTGGTTAGAAAAGTTAAATAGCGCCAAAAACACAACCAGTACCGCAAGTAAAGCGCGCAGTAAGCGTGAGCGCAATTCAATGAGATGCTGCACCAGGGGCTGCGATTCGAGTTCTTCCTCTTGGACTTTTTGGGTCATTTTTTCAAGCTTGCTGCGTTGTTTTTTAGATCTATGGCGGGGGGAGCGGTTTGAGTCGCTGCGTCTATCTCTCGATCCAGCCATTCTTCATCGCGATCCGACCATTCGTCGCCAGCTTTCTGTGCGTCACTTGCCGTGTGCGTGGCGGCTTGTCGACTATTGGTTGCGTGATTTGCTTCTGAACTCTCGGTGTTGCCTGTGGCCACTACCGCTTCTTTGCTGAGTGGCCCGGGCGCGCTCCCGCTGCCGGTAATTGCCTGCCCACTGGCGTCGTGAGGATAGGCATCGGGTAAGTCTTGGTCCCGATCTGAACCGGCTTCGCTGGGGGGCAAAATACTGTTTTGCGTGCCGGCGTTAATGCTGTCTTCGAGATCTTGCTTCGATTTCTTGAGGGCTTCTAACGATCGCATAACCTGTTCATTATGCAGCTCGCGGCGAATATCGTCGGCCCCGATATGTTTTTCAAATTCGGAGCGCGTTTCGCTAATAAAGTAGCGCACGCGACCAACCCACATCGCCACCGAGCGAATAGCGCCGGGCAGACGCTCGGGCCCTATAACGAACAGACCGATGATCGCGATAACAATTAATTCAAAAAATCCCACATCAAACACGGTATATGCCAGTTAAGACTGTTTTTGTTTTTCCGCAGACTGTTTTACTTCGGCGGTGTTGTCCATGGTTGCGTCATCGGCAACTTTTTTCTGAGGCTCTTTGTCCTCCTCCTCCGATACGGCTTTTTTGAAGCTCTTGATCGCGCTGCCCAAATCACCACCTAAGCCGCGCAGTCGTTTGGTACCGAATAAAACCAGTACGATAGCGAGAATTATTAGCAGTTGCCAAATACTGATGCCGCCAATACCCATAATTTTTCTCCAACTAAACTAGTAGACAAATAAAAGCGCTTGTGGCGCGCTCTGGGCCAGAGTTGAGCCCCTGTCTTGAGGTTACATTGCATACGCTGACAGGAAAAGGGTCAAACCTGGGTTTAACTTATATGCAGCCGGCATCACTATGTGTTGCCGCAGCACTCAAATATGGCAAATCATACACGCTTAGCGATTTCTTGCCGCTTTTTCTTGCAAGCCGGACAAGTCGAAGCGCCGGGCGAGCTCTTGCAGTACCGCCTGGCTATCAATGTCCAAGTGAGACAGCATGACCATCGTGTGAAACCACAGGTCTGCAGTTTCCGCCACCACATGCTGCACTTCCTTATTGGCCTCACTGTCTTTGGCCGCTAAAATCATCTCGGTGGCCTCTTCCCCGACTTTCTCCAGTATTTTGTTCAAACCCTTATGATGCAGTTGCGCCACATAGGATTCATCGGGTTTAGCTTCCGCTTTGCGCTGAGCAAGCACAAGATCTAATTGCGCGAGAATATCATTCATGAGTATATCTCTTTGGGGTCTCTTAAAACCTCTTCAACGTTTGTCCATTCACCGTCGCGCAGTTCGCGGTAAAAGCACGATTGCCGTCCGGTATGACAGGCAATGCCGCCCTGTTGTTCAACTTTTAAAATGACGGCGTCGGCGTCGCAGTCGAGGTGTATCGACATTACCCGTTGAGTGTGACCAGAGCTTTCGCCTTTGCGCCATAGCTGCCGCCGCGACCGAGACCAATATACGGCCACGCCTCGATCCACCGTAGCGGCTAGGGCCTCGGGGTTCATCCAGGCCATCATTAAAATTTTGCCGCTCAGGTGGTCTTGTGCAATAACGGGCACTAGCTGGTCACTGTTCCACTTTATCTCATCGATATAGGATTTCGCTATCATAATGGCTCTTACTTATTGCTATATTAATACAGTTCGCGGCTAGTTTACTTTATCTGCCACTGGACTGGCACGCTTCTTTGACAATTGCGGTGGGGCCGAGCCCAGGTTTTACGCACGCGAGCGCTCAGTGACTGCGCGTGACGATCAGCTTGGCCAACTCTCCCAAGTGTGCGCCCTCCTGGCCGAATTCGGCAATGTTTTTCATACTGCTGTCGAAGAGCGCAGCGGCTTTTTGCTTGGCGCCTTCTAAGCCCAGCAGCGACACATAGGTGGGCTTATTGCGCGAGGCATCGGCTCCCTGGGCTTTGCCCAGGGTTTGCGTGTCAGAGGTGATATCGATAATGTCGTCCTGAATTTGGAATGCTAGGCCGACATCTTGCGCAAAGGCCTGCAGAGCGCTGCGCTGCGCATCGCTAGCTCCCGCCGATATCGCCCCCAAAAGCACGCTGGCCTCGATCAGCGCACCAGTTTTGCGGCTGTGCATATAGGACAAGGTATCTAGCTGTAAGTGAGTGTTTACTGCAGCTAGATCAATTGCTTGCCCTAGGACCATGCCTTGAGCGCCGGACGCCTTTGCCAATAGGCGACAGGCTTCTAAGGCGGTCGGCGGCGGAATTTGTGGCGCGTTGCAAATGACTTCAAACGCCAGGCTTTGCAGTCCGTCGCCAGCGAGAATAGCGGTGGCTTCGTCAAACGCGATATGGCAAGTGGGCTGACCGCGCCTGAGGGCATCGTCGTCCATCGCGGGCAGGTCGTCGTGAATCAGGCTGTAGGCGTGTATGCACTCCAGAGCGACCGCAAAGGTATCGGTTGCCGGGCTCACTTTGCCGACGGCCAGAGCGGCGGCGTAACACAGTAGTGGACGAATGCGCTTGCCGCCGTTGAGCAGCCCGTAGGCCATGGCCTCGAAGAGCTGGCCGTTTTCTGTGGCTGGGCACGAGTCCTTTAAAGCGTCAATTGCGCGCTGCAAAGCCTGCGCAGTGCGCTGCCGGTAGGAACTAATAAAGGGAGTGGACATTTTTACCCGGGCTATCAAATTGAATTGTTTTATCTAAACGCTTTAAATTACAGGCTCTTAGATAACTAAACCATAGGGTTGCTTCGCGCTTTGTAGTCGGTGTGGCACCACGGTGTTATTTCCTAGCAAGCCCTGTGCGGCGGCACACTGCCAACCAATCTTCACCAAAAAAACTCAGGCTTCGGTTTTGCTCGAGGTATGGGGAGATCGGAGGCAGGTGAGTAATTTATTCGGCATCCATATCTTGCAGTTCGAGCTCGCCATCTTTACCTTGCATTAGCACTTGCACGCGCTGCTCAGCTTGTTTCAGTGCGTTTTGGCAGCTCTGGGTGAGCTGGATGCCTTTCTCGAAAGTTTTTAGGGAATCTTCGAGGCTCAAATCGCCTTTCTCAAGGGTATTCACCAACGTTTCAAGCTCGGTTAGCGATTTTTCAAAATCGACCGTCTGCGAATTTTTCTCAGTCAAAGTTTGCTCCAGGGGCAAAGTCCACCGCGGCAAAATACCGAAGCCGCGCGCCGCGGTCAACCAAAAAAACGGTTCAAAGGGGCCTGCGCGATTAAAGCTGAGAAACAGCCGCAAAAAGCTGGGGGTGCAGGGCTTGCCTCGGCCATCGCCGCCCATAAATGCGCTGATAATCCTAAGTTAATCAGTTGGATCGTAGCGAGGGCGTTCAAGGGGCTGAAATTAGAGTGAATTTTTTAACTTTTGCGGCAAATTCGCAGTCACTCTGCGGGTGCAGCCGCAAAATTGAAAAAACGCTTTAATTTCAGTTCATTGGGCGTCCGCAGTAGTTCCAACTGATTAATTTAGGATAATCTGCAACAAGTCAAGCATACCTGTTGCGGTGTTTAAACTAATCGCTTGGCAGATAGAAAGACAAGCCAGGTTCAACCCGCGACCAACTTGTTGGCAGATAGTCACAGCGGGTTCGAAACGGGGTTAGGTGCTCATTCTAGGTTTTTCTTTATCTAGCTGTTGTGTCGAGAACGCAGTAAGGATGCCATCTCCGTCCTTACAGCGATGCGCCACGGCGATTGTCGCAGTTAATGGTGATATTTTCGGCGCTAAAATTCAGGCAACCCGTTAATTATTCCGTCTAGACTTGTTAAGTAAAAGGCACGAAAACATGAGCGCAAGCTTGTCGCGT
>JAHQVY010000068.1 GCA_019634095.1 Cellvibrionaceae bacterium | reverse complement strand
GGTATTGACCATGCTTAGGGGAAGCTTGATATTGGCTTTTTCGGGGCGACTAAGGTTGATCAGTGTTCTTACGGAGATACTGGCTTGGTAATCATCGCCGGCTTGGCCTAAATCGATAATATCTTTGCAGGCAAGCGGGTGTTTAAGCTGGGCAGCGAGTTTTTTTACTTGCCAGGGGTGGGCTGGGACTAAGTGGTAGTCATGCCAGCCGGCCCCCTGCTGCGCCAACCTGTGTTCGAGTAATCGCCAAGTTTGTTCTCCCAGTTCGTCTTGCCAAAAGTCGCTATGCTGCTGTTGCTTTGTTAAGTTTTGCGTAAGCGGCGTTGCCGAGAACCGGTTTTTAACATAGCACTGCCGCACTGCCAGCCAATGCAGTTTAATTTTGCCGCCGCATTCGGGGCCATAGGCTATGTGGTCTTCTATAGTGAATCCGCTGCGCGCTTTAAAACATGGATGGTATGGATGACCTTCGTGCAACTGCGATTCAAGAGCGCAGTAATCAGAATTTCTGCGCGACAGCTGCTCGGGCAAATTTTCTGCATTCCAAGCGCACAAACTTAAGGTTTGTTGAATTTCTTCGCTCAACTGCTGTTTTACTCGGCGAGTGCAGGGCAACTGCTCCACGACAAATAGGGCATGCGGGCAAACCCACTTGCCGTTGTTGAGATAGACTATATTCTGGCTGTCTAAACGCACCCGACCAAAAGCGGCGATCTTACCCCGCGCTTTAAACCGGTATTCACCCAAACGAAAATAAAAAGTCTGCTCTGTGTAGTCGAAGTCAAGCAGTTGTTCAAATAACAGCGCCTCTATAAGCTGACGCAGTACGCGCAGCGCAACCTGTTCACGCTTATGCGAAGCGCTGCTGGATTTTGAAGCCGGCTCCGCTGAGACTTGTCGCGAGTCAACATTAAGCGGTTTCACGATAAACCTCTTGATGTCGAACAGATTTTTTGCTTTTCTCTAACAGGCGAGTCAGGTAAAACGGGTTCTGGATTTTGGTGTAAACCGCCAGTTCATTTTCTACTTGTAGCTCGTCTAAATCGTGAACGCGGGTGAGCAGGTTGCCTTTGCAGGGAATCTGCTTTTGCTCGAGTAAGCGGTTAACAAACACTTTACCGACGCCGTTTAAATCCAGCGCTAATCGCTCAAGTTTGGTTTGAGCCAGTTTCAGTAGCGCTTGCTCGCTAATCAGTTGATCAATTGCGAAGCGATTAATCACAGAGAACAGTTGATTGACAATCAGATAATAGCCAAAGCGATCGCAAATCATGGTGTCGTCGTAGAACAAGTCCGCTTTGTCGGCTAATTTAGGCTCAACTCTGAGTATTTTCGATTTTAGAGATTGCGACAAATAGAAACCTTGGTTATCGCGATAATAAGCCATTAGCGGATAACCATCCCCCAGTTCAAGCAGCGCATTTTGCTGATGGGACTCGATGGCGACGCCTGTGGAATCATACAAGTGAATTGCCGGTTCAATAGCGGCGTGCCAATATTTTTCGAACCACCGAGTGCTGGCTTCAATGAGTGTCACTTTTTCTTTGCTGGCCAAGAGTTTAATGATGTGGCCCAGACGAGATTGGCTACCCGGCTTTATGGGGTCTTGGACCAGCGCGGCAATAGATAGTGTGCTATCGGTGGCGCGGTTCGAAGGCGTAAAGGGGTTTTCTCGCAGAATGGTTTCAAAACCGCTCTCGGTTTTTCCCGGTATTTTTACCGAAATATACGCAGGGTCTTTAATAAATTTAAACTGCGCATGCTTGGAAAAGAAAGGTGTTTTATCGAGGTATTTACCCACCAACAGTCCCGCGCTTAACTCATGATGCTTGTTCACCCGCAGAGAATTGGTGATTTTAACGGGAATCGACAGTTTCACCATAAAATCTAGGCTTGCGCAATACAGGGTGCGCACCGAAGAGGTAGGGCTAAACTCAGGCCCGAGTAAACCGAGATCAGTGATTTTTCCCGCACTAATAAGCTGTTTGATGTCATCTTGGTTGAGCAGCCATTGAGCTTGTAGCGGGTGTGTGGGTACCAACTGTTTTTCTTTTGTATCGAGCCCGGCTAGCGCGCGCAGTGTGCCCGCATCGTTCCGATGTAATGCAATTGTGTCTATGATCTCGGCTGCGCTGTATTCTACTGTGGAATCTTGCTCTATAAGCTCGCGTTGCACAGCAAAAAAATGCAGCTGAAATTTTCCAGCTAATTCCGGGGTGTATTTTTCATGCTGCCACCAGTGTATGCCTTGTCGCGATTTGGGTGTCGGATGAAGCCAGTGGCCGTAAAGCAACGATTGTTCTGATTCTATAAAGGCGCACTGCGCAAGGCTGTCTTGCTCGCCTCTCTTCTCCACATACTCGCGCATTGTTTGATGGCTTTCGATAATCCGAGACATCAACTCCATTTTATGGCTATTCGGCTGTATTACCTCCGGTGCAAGCGGCGCGGCAGCAGTTTCTTGTGTGCTATCGCTGGTGGCCGGGCTTGACGATTTTTGAGGACGATTAAATATATTGTCGATTAACAAGAAAATAGCGGATAGTGAATCGAGTCTTTGCCAAGTCCATTGGTTCTTTTTTTGTTGAAAAATCTCGGTGAAACAATGCCTGCCGATAAGTGATCGAAAGCTTGCGCCGATTGCCAGAGTAGTCTCCGCATTAGTGAGTTGTAATTCCAAAACAAATGGTGTTTTGTCGCCAAAAATCAAACCGGTTTTGCTCTGCCAATTTTTAGCTGAATGCCAAACGCCTGAATCTACTTCTTTTGAGTAGGCGTTTAAAAAAGCGCTAAAAGATGCGTGGTCTGAAATTTGTTTTGCTGAGAACGTCATTGGCTTTAAGCCCTCGATGTTTTTTAAAAGAGATGAAAAACAAAAGACTATAGAGAATGATTATCAGTAACAAAATTATTTACATTTGTTACGAAAAAGTGATAGTTAATTCACCATCACAACAGTGCAGTTAGTAAATAAGTTAAAAGTATGAAAACCCCGTGTTATGCCGGTAGCGCTTGAGTTGGGTGTTTAGGGGGCTAGGTCTTATGCCGGCGAAAAGAGGCAGGCGAAAAAACAAGCCGGGAGAAAAGGGGAATGCGTATAAGGCGCTAAATCTCAAACGCCACGGGCATAGTTGCCGAAGATTTTTATTTGCGGCCAGCACTGAAATCCGCGATGTTAAGTATTGTAATTTTTTTAACCGCGTTGTCGTATTAAACTGGTTGGATCTGCAAAAGTAAATAGGACTCGCTTAAAAAAGTGTCAACGAAGAAATTCTTGTTTTGGCTGCATTTATGTTGAAAATTGCGCAGCTTCACTGTGGTAAAAACTCGATGGTTTATGTTTCAGATATAAAACAACCGCAAGCATTAAAGTAGCCCATTCGGCGATCGGCAGAGCGACGATAAAGCTCCAGGCCTGGGTATGTTGGTTTAAAAACGCATTTTTTTCAAACAGCGTGTAAAATAAAAGCAACAGGCTGCCGGGGAGAACGAGGCCTCGTGCAATAGCAATTAGGGCGGAGGGGCGAGGTTTTTGCAAAGCGGTGAGATAACAACTAAAAATGATATTAATGCCATTAATAAGAAATAAGGGCCAGATACTCAGCAACAGCTCATTGCACATTTGTGCAATTGCCGCATCTTTGGAATTTGTGAACCAGGCGATAATATTTTGCTGCCAGCTGAAAAGAATCAGTACAATGCCGGTGCCAATGCCGAGGGTGGTAAGTAGCGCTGTGTGCAAAAACTTTTCTACGCGAACCAAGTTTTTCGCGCCAAAGTTTTGGCTAACCACCAAGTGAAGCGTATCGGCAACACCGTAACTGAGCATAATACTTAAGAAAACAAAGTAGTTTGCCACACTAAAGGCGGCTACACCGTCCACGCCCAGTCGAGAAATTAATAGTGTATTGAGCAGCAGAAAAACCAGCGCCACCGATATCTCGTTAACAAATTCAGAAAGCCCGTTATAGGCGCTGCGCGCTATATACGTGACTTGTTGTAAGGTGAAGTTGAATATTAGATGGAGGCTGCGGTGTTTGCTAAAGAAATAGCGACTGAGAATTAGCAATTGCACAGTCTGTGCAATTGCAGTCGCATAGGCTGCTCCACGCAGACCGTGCTCTAAAATAACAATAAACCAGGCATCTAACACAATATTTATTATGGCGCCGGATACCAGTGCGGCGGTAGCCAGCTTGGCATGACCATCTGCACGAACGAAATAGTAGAGCACCATAGTAAATAGCTGAACAATTAAGACCCAGCGGATCACGCCTAAATATTGCTGCGCTAGGTCTTCCAGTTGTGGGGGAATATTCAGCATGCGAAAGAGTTGTTTTTCAAAAACTAGGCTTACGATTGCGCAAACGGTGACTAAAATTAGAACGCTAATTAGCGACTGGCTGAACACCAGTGATGCCTGTTGTGGTTTAGAGTCGCCGATATAGGTGCCGGCACTCACAGAGCCGCCAATCGCGAGCATCAGCGCCAGGGCAAACAAGACGGTGAAATAGGGAATTAATAGGGTGATTACCGCGAGCGCTTCGGCGCCGACATAGTTACCCACAAACGCGCCATCCACCAGGTTGGCTGTGGTAATAGCTACCAGTCCGAGGGTGGAGAACACGACATAGTAAAAAAAGGTGGGCACGATACGCCCGTTGAGCACTACATTTTGTAAATTTTCTGTCATATTGACCATTTGGTGGCGAATTATCGCGCGATGTTTACAACTGCAAGCCGCACAGCAGGGCACCATAATGTGCGGTATGTATACTGTGTTTTAGACCATCAATCTCGCTGTCGCCGTCAAGTTAAGGCTTTTGTATTGTCCTTGTGAACGGCTTTTACCGAGTTTTTCCAGTGCCGCGCCGAGGCAAAGCAAAGCTCTGTGGGGTTCAAGGTATTTACTTAAGCGTTTCGAATTACATCAACAATACACACATTTTTACTTGCAATCAATAATCGTTCTCAATTATATTCTTTATAACGTTATACTTTGCGAGGTGTATGTGGGTTTGTCGAAGCGTGTTCTCATTCTAGAAAATGACGTGGCTCTGGCTCATCAGCTGTCAGACTTTTTTAGCAACAATGGCTGCGCAACTAAACAACGCAGTATCGGTGAAAGCGGGCTTAGCGCCGCCGATTGCGAAGGGGCTGACTTGATTTTAATGGGGCTCGATCTGCCCTCGCTGCACGGGCGCAAACATCTGGTGCAATTGCGTCAGTTTAAACAGGTACCGGTGATAGTATTGGCCAGTTCTGGGCTCGAGCATCAGCACATCGAGTGTCTCAATGATGGCGCCGATGATTTTTTGTCAAAACCGTTTATTATGGAAGAGTTGTTTGCCAGGGCGGAAGCGATCTTTCGGCGCATTCAATGGAGTGTTCACCGCTGTAATTCCTGCGGAAAAACGCTGGTTGTCGATGATCTTACCTTGTCGCGAACCGAGCTCAAGGCTTTTTATAGTGGCATAGAAATACCGCTGACACCGATACAATTTCGCCTATTGTGGGTATTAGTCGAAAACCGCAATGAGGTTTTAAGCAAGTCTTATTTGTATCAGGTGGTTCTGGAGCGGGCGTTTAGCCGCTATGATCGAAGTTTGGATATGCACTTGAGTCGAGTCCGTAAAAAATTGATTAGCAGCGGCATGACACCCGAGCGGTTTTCTACAATTCACGGCAAGGGTTATCGCTTCGCGTAGGAGGCGTGTGAACAGCTAGGCGACTAATTTGACGGCTCAGGCTCGATTTGGGTTGTTCGCCGCTGCTACTAATCGCCTTAAATAGCGCCTTGAATGGCGCTGTGAAAAAATATTATCTGCCAATATACTGCGATTAGTTACTATTTTTAATCCGCTCGCGTATGCAGCTGTTTTTATCGAGGTGTTTTGTTAGTAGAGTTTGCAGCGTAAATAGCAAAAACCACTTTGCATAACATGTTGCTGCATGGCAAACCAAGGATGCTTCCCCGTGTATACCTTGACAAGCAGTGAAGCATATGAAGAGCCTGGGAGCATGCACGAAATAACTTCCTGTTTTGACTTGATCTAAGCCCCGTTGCTGCTGTTGTAAAAAGGATCAAATAGAGCGACTATGCTCACCTTTTTACGCCTAAGCAGCGAGATCTATACCCAAAACACTTGAGATTTAGGTGTTAGGAGTGCGTCAATTTTTGTTCTTGGCAAGGCGCTACTCACAGGGATGTGAGGTATTAGGGCAATGCATCGCTACAAGGAAGTAGCTTATTAGGGTAATGCAGGAGCAATTACCGAGGAGCAATTGCCGAGACAACGCAGAATAGCCATTCTATTTAAGGAGGAGCAACACAGCCAAGGGCACTTAGGGGCGTGCTCATAAGGCCTAAATCTCAAGTGTTTTGGGTATATATCGTCGTCAAATTCTGAGAGTTATTTTATGCATGTCGCCTACAGGAAGCCTATTCAAAGCGCGCTTGAAGCAACCGGTTTGAAATAGGGGGTATCCTTTCTAAGGTGCTGCTTAGTAGTTGACACCGCAAGACTCACTATGCGCTTTGCACAGATCAAATGCGTTGTTCCACATTGAGAATTAAACAATATGCCTGATTCTATACATAAAAAAACCAAAAATACCTGGGGTATTCAACGAGCGAAAACCACCTACGGTATTGCCGGGTGGGGAAATCGTTATTTCGATATCAACGACCAAGGAGAAGTGGTTGCCAAAGTAAATCAAGAGGGCAAAGCTCAATCGGTTTCGCTTATGGAAATTGTCCAAGGTATGCAGGACAGAGAGTTGCAGATGCCGGTATTATTGCGGATTGAGAATATTCTCGATCAGAGTATTTGCGATATCAATGAAACTTTTAAAAAAGTTATCGAAAAGGAAAAATACCAGAATATTTTTCGCGGTGTTTACCCGATTAAAGTTAATCAGCAAGCGCAAATTGTCGAGGAAATTGCACATTTTGGCAAGCAATACAATCATGGCTTCGAGGTGGGCAGCAAGCCGGAAATGATTGCCGCACTGGCGAGTATAGAAAGCTTCGATAGCCTTATTATTTGCAATGGTTACAAAGATCAAGAGTTCATTGAGCTGGGCTTGCAGGCGATAAAATTGGGTTGCCAATGTTTTTTTGTTATAGAAACCTTAACCGAGTTGCCCATCATCATTGAGCGCAGTAAGGCTATGGGTATTCAGCCTTACATTGGGGTGCGGGTTAAAATGACCTCTGCAGTGAGTGGCCATTGGAATTCTACCAGCGGTGATCGCAGCGTGTTTGGCTTAACGGCGAGCCAATTAATTCAAGTGGTCGACACTCTAAAAGCCTGTGATATGCTCGATCGCTTGCAGTTACTGCACTGCCATCTGGGCTCGCAAATTCCCAGTATTGGCGATATTCGTGGCGGTGTGGTAGAGGCTTGCCGTTACTATACCGATTTGAGCAAAGAGGGTGCGCCACTGGGTTACATTGACCTTGGTGGCGGGCTTGCAGTGGACTATACCGGCGCGCAATCTAGTAGCGGTCAAAGCCGCAACTATTCCCTGCAAGAGTACTGTGAAGATATCGTCGATACCATAAAAACTACCCTATCTAAAGAACAGCTCCAGCATCCAGTAATTATTACAGAGTCGGGGCGTGCCACGGTAGCCTATACCTCGATACTGTTATTCAACATTCTCGATGTGTCACAATATGAGATTACGGAAATCCCTCCAGCCAAAGTCGGCGAGCATGAGCTTATCCAAAATATGCGCGAGATATTGAGTTATCTTAAGCCGCAGCGGGTGCAAGAGTGTTACAACGATGCCCACTTTTACCGCAAAGAAATTCTCGAATTATTTAAACGCGGCCAAATTGATTTGCGTATGCGCGCTGTGGCAGAGCGACTGTATTTGTCTATTTTGCAGAAAATAAACGGCGTACTGCAAACGATGTGTCGGATTCCCGCTGAATTAAAAGGTTTGAGTGAGTCTCTAGCCGATATTTATTACGGCAATTTCAGTTTGTTTCAGTCGCTGCCCGACAGCTGGGCCATTGACCAGCTATTCCCCATCATGCCAATTCATCGCCTTGCCGAGCAGCCGACGCGTCATGCGGTGCTGGCGGATATTACCTGTGACTGCGATGGTAAAATCGAGCGCTTTATTGCCGATCACGATTATGATGCAACACTGCCGCTGCACGCTCTAAAAGAGGGGGAAGAGTATTACCTGGGTGTGTTTCTTGTGGGCGCCTATCAAGAAACCTTGGGAGACCTACACAATTTATTTGGCGATACCAATGTGGTGAGCGTGCGTTTGAATGAAAATTCCAGCTTCGAGTTTGTAAAAGAAGTGCATGGCGATACCATTGCCGATGTGTTGAGTTATGTTGAGTTTGAACCCAAACAAATGCAGTCGAGCTTTAGAAATAAAGTGGAATCTGCGGTGCGCAGTGGTCGCATTAGCGCGAAAGAGCGCCAAGAAATTATCAATACCTTTAATGGCAGTATGCAAGGTTACACCTATTACGAAAGAGAATTGCTTTCTGTGAGTGATGAGGTAAAGCAAAATAAAGCCAAGCAAGATGCCAGTGCTATTTTCACAGAGGATAAAGATATTGAAGGAAAAGCCTTACCTAAAAGTGCTGTGGCTAAGTATATTTGAAATTTGATTGTAGAGGATACCAATGAGAAAAGTTTTAATTATCGGTGCGGGTGGTGTCGGTCAAGTGGTTGCATTTAAATGTGCCCAATTACCCAATGTTTTTTCCGAAATTGTTCTCGCTAGTCGTACCGAAGAAAAATGCCAGGCTATTGCCGAGAAAATTAAAACGCAGTTGCAGCGTGAAATTAAAACCGCGCAGGTCGATGCTGACTCGGTGGCAGAATTGGTTGCTCTGATTGAACAAGTGCAGCCGTTTATGATTATTAACGTGGCTTTGCCATACCAAGACCTCACTATCATGGATGCCTGCTTGCAAACTGGTGTGCACTACCTGGATACCGCCAATTATGAACCCTTGGATGAGGCAAAGTTTGAATATAAGTGGCAGTGGGCTTATCAAGAAAAATTTGCCAAGGCAGGTTTAATGGCGCTGCTCGGTTCCGGCTTCGATCCCGGCGCCACCAATGTGTTCACGGCTTATGTAGCTAAGCATTATTTCGACGAAATTCATTACTTGGATATCATTGATGTGAATGGCGGTGACCACGGATACCCCTTCGCGACTAATTTTAATCCGGAAATTAATATCCGAGAGGTTACCGCGGATTGCCGTCACTGGGAAAATGGCGAATTTATTACCACTCCGGCAATGTCCGAAAAGCGCCATTTCGACTGCCCTGAAGAGGTGGGGGACTACAATATTTATCGTTTGTATCACGAAGAGTTGGAGTCGCTCAGTAAGCACTTTCCCAGTTTGAAAAAAGCGCAATTCTGGATGAGTTTTGGCGAAAGTTATTTAAAACACTTGGAGGTGTTGTCCAATGTTGGTTTAACCGGTATCGAGCCGATAGCGTTTCAAGGGCAGCAAATTGTCCCTGTGCAATTTCTTAAAGCCCTATTGCCAGACCCTTCAACCCTGGGGCCGAGAACTCACGGCAAAACCTGTATTGGCTGCTATGTTCGCGGTGTGAAACAAGGTAAACCGTGCAGTGTTTACGTTTACAATATTAAAGATCACCAGGCCTGTTACGCGGAGGTACAGTCCCAAGCTATTTCCTATACCACCGGCGTACCGGCAATGATTGGTGCGAAGTTAATGATTGAAGGCCAGTGGTTAAAGCAAGGAGTATGGAACATCGAACAGTTGGACCCAGATCCTTTTATGGAAGCGATGAATCAATACGGTTTGCCCTTTCAGGTGATTGAAAACCCCAAATTCGATGCATTCGAATGAATATAAACAGCACAAGCTTTTTTAATTTCGATACGCAGCGCGTGTCCAGCCCCTGTTTTGTTGTGGATCAGGCGGTTATTGAGCAAAACTTGCAAACCTTGCATCATGTTAAGCAGGCCTCGGGGGCAAAGGTGTTGCTCGCCTTGAAAGCCTTTTCGATGTTTGCTTTGGCGCCGCTCATAACCCAATATCTCGACGGTTGCTGTGCCAGCGGCTTGCATGAAGCCCTGCTGGCGCATCGCGAGTTCAACGGTAAATTTAGCGGAGAGCAAAAACGTGAAGTGCATGTGTACGCGCCGGCGTTTAAGCAACAAGAACTTCAGGGCTTGTGTGAATTTGTCGATCACTTGGTTTTAAATTCCTTCTCTCAATGGCAACGCTTTAAACCCGATATTCTGCACGCACAAAAAAGACGCCCCGAATTGCAGTGCGGCTTGCGTATTAATCCGATGCTATCGCTCGGTGAGACGCCGCTGTATGACCCCTGTGCGCCGCAGTCCCGCTTGGGTATTCCAATTGATACGTTTAAACAGCAAATGGAAAGCGCCATCGACATTGAGGGAATTAGCGGCTTGCATTTTCACAGTCTGTGCCAGCAAGGCTTTAAGCCGCTGGCCCAGACCTTGGATGTGATAGAGCGGGAAATTGGCGAGTATCTCCCTTCATTTAGCTGGCTAAATTTTGGTGGCGGCCACCATATTACCGGTGCTGGCTACGATAGCGAGGCTCTGATTGAGAAAATTAAATCCTTTCAGCGCAAGTATCAATTGCAGGTGTATTTGGAGCCTGGCGAAGCTATTGCGATTCACAGTGGGGTTTTGGTTAGCGAAGTCCTAGATTTAAGTCGCAATAGTGTGGATCTCGCCATACTCGACACGTCGGCCACCTGCCATATGCCCGATACCTTGGAAATGCCTTATCGCGCAGAAATATTGCTCGACAGTCGCCACCAGGGCCCAAGGGTAGCGGGGCGCTTGGGCGAAAAACCTTACGGCTATCGCCTGGGTGGGCAAACCTGTTTGGCGGGCGATGTGATTGGCGATTACAGCTTCGACCAAGCCTTGCGGGTAGGGCAGCGCCTTATGTTCGATGATATGGCCCACTACACCATGGTAAAAACCAACACCTTCAATGGCATTGGCTTGCCCGATATCGCGCTTTGGGATTCGAGAACCGATAAATTAACTATGATAAGGCAGTTCGGCTACGCGGATTTTGCGCAACGGCTTTCCTAATTTGCCTCACGCTTGCAAAAAAACCGCGGAGCGGTTGCTCGCCGAAAATGTATGCATCGCTAGAGTAAATATTAAAATCGCTTTTTTAACCGGGCAAGCCCTCTGCAAAGGGGGCTGGCTCCAGAAATATGCGCTAAACCGGTGTGCAGGTACTCGGACAGCGGAATTTCGCTGCGGGTATAAAAAATGCCCAGTCAGGGGGGCTGAACTGGGCATAAGTTTACGGAGGCTATATAGCCTTTCTTACTGGCCTGTGGGCGGTTCGGCAGAAGTAGCTCAAAG
>JAHQVY010000067.1 GCA_019634095.1 Cellvibrionaceae bacterium | reverse complement strand
GAAAAACAAGGCGTATTAATTCGCGGCATCTATCGCGACTATACCAATTGGTCTCGTGTGAGTATGGGTTATATTTCAGATGTTAAAAAATATGTTAATGCACTACCCAAAGCATTGGAGATGACTAAATCTGCGTAAATTCTTCCGCAGCATATAAATTCTCGATATGACACCTGCGCCTATTCCGGTTCTTAGAAAGGCGCAGCAGCCCTTGCCCAGACAGCGCGGCATAGCCGTGTAATTTAGGGCGAAGCAATACCGCCAAAAACCTTAAGTAGCGTGCTCATCGGCACTAAAACTTAATTGCTACAAGAATATATACCCAAAGCGTTTGAGATTTAGGTGTTAGGAGTGCGCCAATTTTTGTTCTTGGCAAGGCGGTACTCACAGGGATGCGAGGTATTAGGGCAATTCATCGCTACAAGGATGTAGCTTATTAGGGTAATGCAGGAGCAATTACCGAGGAGCAGTTGCCGATATGCACATGGATGTGAGGTATTAGGGCAACGCAGGAGCAGTTGCCGAGACAACGCACAATAGCCATTCTATTTAAGGCGGAGCAACACCGCCAAGGGCACTTAGGGGCGTGCTCATGAGGCCTAAATCTCAAGTGTTTTGGGTATAGATGCACTCCTATGGTTCTTACGCAGTTAAATTCCCCTCACGCAGCCCATTTAAGTCGCATTCCTACATTTAAATTCACCTAAAACTCACCGACAACTGTTTTTTATATTATATTGCAACGCCTACTTTGGGCAACGCACTAATATACCCTTTTCCAATTGCTCCAACAGCCGAAAAATAGTTATTAATAACTAACTCACTCAGTTAGCATGCAAACTAAAGATTTACTCTAATAGATAGCCCTTCCCCCATTTATAGCTAGCACGCAAGCTGATAACTGTATTGGTACATCAATTGCAAAAATATTTCCAGCCGAGGAAATCCACAAATGTATAGGAATCTTTGCAGGCTAAATAGGTATACCAACCTCGGTAGGTATATAAAAAGTTGCAAATCTATTACCGCTTCGAATGCGATAAAAATGCTGGCGCTAGACAAACAGCGATTCACTGTTTTAAAGGCCATAACCAACACTTTACTGCAAACATTTTAGGTATATAGTCACAACCGAGCTCAAAGGAAATTTATTTTCGGGCTAGCTCAAGCCACAAAGCGGGCTGAAAAATTGTGGTTTGAAATCGTGGCGTTAAATTGTGACCAAAAAAAGTGGGGTATTATAAAAATGCATATCGAAATTTAACCTGGTATAGGTGTACAGCGTTATTTTTATTTGATTGGGGTATTAATGTCATGAAAAATCTGAAAGTATCCAAACTGCCGTTTAGTTTTTTTTTATTCTCAACCGGCTGTTTTTCCGTTCCAATATTCGCTCAAGAAGTTACGGGTGAAAATCAAGAATATCAAGGGGAAATAGAAGAAACGCTTTTAATTGGTACACGGGGTAAACCACGCACGGTAACAGACTCACCGGTTGCCGTGGATGTGTTTAATGCCGAAGCCTTGAGAAGGGTATCTTATGCCGATACAAACGACATACTTCAGACTCTGGTACCTTCCTATTCGGTGGGCAGGCAAGCCATTGCAGATGGCGGAACCTTTATTCGCACATCGAGCCTGCGGGGTATGCCCACTGATAAAACTTTGGTACTCGTCAACGGTAAACGCCGTCATCGCGCAGCCTTAGTGCAAATTGGCCAATCGGGCTCGCAGGGCCCAGACGTGGCCACTATTCCCTCTTCTGCGCTAAAAGCGGTGGAAGTACTAAGAGACGGCGCCTCCTCGCTCTACGGTTCCGACGCCATTGCCGGAGTGATTAGTTTTATACTAAAAGATAACGCCGAAGGTGTTTCCTTTTCAGTTGACACTGGCCAGTATTACGAAGGGGATGGTTTCAATTACATTATTTCTGGCAATGTGGGTTTTAGCCTGGGCGGCGATGGCTTTTTTAGCCTTTCCGGAGAAATAAGCTCTTCGGACTTCACCGAGCGTTCCGAGCAATATTGCGAGGCTTTTGCTTGCGTTGCCGAAAACAACCCTCTTTACGAACCCAGTGATTTTTTTAATGACCCAACATTTGCAGCAAACCTAGATTCTGCCTCCTTAGAGGGCGATGTGGTGCAGGTGTGGGGACAACCCAACACCGATGCCACCCGATTATTTTTTAATTCCGGCCTGCCCCTGGGGGCGAATACAGAACTATACGCGTTTGGCAGCTATTCGGAGAGTTCCGGAGATGGCAGTTTTTTTTACCGCTACCCGGGCAATGGTACCATTGAAGATCTGCGCAACGAGGACGGTTCGATATACAACCCGCTAGAAAAATTCCCCGGAGGCTTCACACCGCGCTTTTTTGGCGACGTGAGCGACTACTCTTTGGTTACCGGACTCAGAGGCGAAAGCGACCGCTTTACTTACGATATCAGTGCGCGCTATGGCTTCGACGAAATTTCCTATACCTTAAAAAACACCATCAACCCCTCACTGGGTGCCGCCAGCCCCACCTCTTTTAAACCCGGCGATCTCAGCAATGAAGAAACCCAGTTGCAAGGCGATTTTAGCCTGGCGCTGTCGGATGCGGTAACTCTGGCCTTTGGCATTTCGTATATGGAAGAAACTTACGATGTTCAGCAAGGCGAATTCTCATCCTACACCGCAGGCCCCCACGCCACCTCAGACCCCTTCGGTTTTTGTGACAATGGCGAAGCCACCGCACAGGGGCAGAGCGTTATCGAAAATGGCTCCAGCCTCGATTGCGGCGCGGTAGACAGCGAGGGCAATTTCACCGATCCGGTATATCAAGTTGTCGGCGTGGGATCAAACGGATTTCCCGGTTACTCGCCGGAGTTTTCCGAAGTCTACGAGCGGGATTCCAACGCGCTGTACGCAGAAATAAGTGCGGATCTTAGCGAAGACTTTCTGGTACAAAGCGCGGTGCGCTACGAAGATTATTCCGACTTCGACGCCGAAGTGGTTGGGCAAATTGCCGCAAAATATAATTTTAGCGATACCTTTGGCATACGCGCTTCTGTCGGCACCGGGTTTCGCGCACCCACGCCGGGGCAACAGGGCACCACCAATGTGTCCACCCGTTTACCCAATGGTTTTCCGGTAGCCACGGGCTTGTTTCCCGCCGGCGGTGTGGTGGCTCAGGCACTGGGCGCCGAAGCCCTGCAACCGGAAACTTCAACCAGTTTTACCTTGGGCTTTACCGGTGAGCTAGGAGCGACGAGCTACACCGTCGACTTTTATCAAATTGAAATTGACGATCGCACTTATGCCGTCTCCACCCTGGATGTCTCGTCTAACGAACCCGACGACCCGGCAGATGAGGATTACGAAAGCGACTTAGCCGCTTATACAAACTATCTCGCCTTGGTAGAGGCCAATGTGGTGGGAGCCGAAAGTATTGGCGGAGTGTTTTATTTTGCCAATGCCTTCGATTCAAAAACATCGGGGCTTGATATCGTCACCACCACGCCATTTGATTGGAGCAACGGCTCGCAAACCACACTCACAGTCTCGCTGAATTACAATCAGTCGGAAATCACCTCGGATGCCAGTGCTTTCTTGAATGCCGAAGACCAATTCGATTTCGAAAATGCGACTCCCGAGCTGCGCACTGTTATTACCGCTAACCACACCATAGATAAACTCAGCTTTACTGCACGAGCTAACTATTATGGCGGTTACGAAGATAGCAATGGAACAAACGCAGACAACGAGAGTGAACCCGCGTTTATTCAAGATTACGGCGCCGAGATTATGTTTGATTTACAAGCCTCTTACACATTCTCCGATGTATGGCGTTTAACGGTAGGTGGGCGCAATATCTTCGATGAATACCCAGACGAGGCCGAAAAAGCGGCGCCCGGCAGTAACGATTATTGCTGTGGCCGGATCTATTCATCAAATACTATTGTTCCCTGGCAAGGCGGTTATTACTTTTTGCGCCTGGATGCCACCTTTTAACCTAAATAAATCCGTTTAATCGCAACACGGGCGTCTAAGGTACCGAAATCAGAGACAATGTTTCACTTTTTGGGGCATTCGATATTGAATCCACGCAGTCACTCTAGGGCTTGCGAGGAAGCCACAAAAAAGAAAAAACGCATTGATTTCTGTGCATTAGACGTCCGCAGTAGATTCAAGGGATGTGTTTAAATTTAAGCCTTTGGCGATGGTATTCCACCCAGGAACTTAAACCTTATCTGCTCCCCAGGCGCCCCTCCTCCCACACCAAAAGCGGTCGCACTTTCGCACTTTCCCAAGAACAGCACCAAAGCCTTCCTTGGCTCACTCATAAGAGCGATAACTCAACGGCTGCAGACATATAACGAATAAATATAAAGCAGCCACCGAAACATTATTTTATTCAAAGGCCAGATTTCGGAAAAAAATTGCAAAGCCGCTAGAATAATTTCATCTTAAGGGTAATAATTCCTAATTAACTAAAAAAATTGGAACAAAATGACTTTTGACAAAATAGATTTAGAACTTCTTGCTTTAATTCAGCAAAATGCTAGCCTATCCGTCGACGAATTGGCATCGCGCGTCGGCTTGACCAAAACCCCCTGTTGGCGGCGCATACAGCGTTTGGAAAAGAGCGGCGTCATCCGTAAGCGGGTCGCCCTTTTAAATGCCGATCTTCTCGATTTGGGCGTGTCGGTGTTTGTGCAAGTGAAAACCAACCAGCACAACACCGCTTGGCTACAAGAGTTTTCCAGGATTGTCTCTGGCTTTCCCGAAGTGGTGGATTTTTTCCGTATGGCGGGTGAGTACGATTACCTACTGCGGGTGCTGGTAAAGGACATTAAAGCCTACGACGATTTTTATCAGCGCTTTATCAATGCCACCAGCCTCAGCGATGTCAACTCTAATTTCTCGATGGAGCAAATTAAAAGTACCACCGAGCTGCCCTTACCCGGCTTGCCCAAAACCTGAAACCATGGCGTTTTGGGCAAAGACAGTCTGCGTCAAATTTTACGCGCGGCAAATGGGTAATGGGCAGACTTCACTACTGTGCGCGAGTGTCGCGCGTTGTGTAACAACCAGCATTCGGGCAAAACAATGAACACAGTATTAGATTCAGCTAAGCAGCGCTTACTGCAAAAAATTCGCGATAGCCTAGTGGGCGAAGGCCGCAGGCTTGCCACCCCTTTTGGCGAAAAACCCTTGGTCTATGCCGATTACACAGCGTCCGGTCGCAGTTTAAGCTTTATTGAAGATTATATTCGCGAGCAGGTTTTACCGTTTTACGCCAATACCCATAGTGAAACCTCGGCCACCGGTCGCCAAACTAGCGCTTACCGCGAACAGGCCCGTGCCACTATTGCCAAATCGGTCAACGCCAATCGCGATTATGCCGTGATTTTTTCGGGCTCCGGGGCTACCGCAGCCATCAATAAAATAATTGATATTCTTAACATACGCCTGCCGGCAGATTTAAACCGCCGCTACCACTTAGAGCAGAGCATACCCGACAGTGACAAACCGGTGGTATTTATCGGGCCCTACGAGCACCATTCGAACGATATTCCCTGGCGAGAGAGCCTCGCCGAAGTGGTGCGTATTCCCCTTAACGCCGAAGGCGTACTCGATGTGAAGGCGCTGGAAAAATCGCTGCATCGCTATCGAGATCGAGCAATCAAAATTGGCAGTTTTTCCGCCGCTTCCAATGTGAGCGGCATTAAAACCCCCGTGACCGAAGTTAGCGCAATATTGAAACGCTACAGCGCGTTGGTTTTCTGGGATTATGCGGCGGCGGCACCCTATGTGAACATTGATATGCAGGCAAATGCTATCGATGCCATTTTTATTTCTACGCACAAATTTGTTGGCGGTCCGGGCAGCCCGGGCTTATTAATTGTTAAGCGCGAGCTATTAACCAATTCAGTACCTTCTAGCCCCGGCGGTGGCACCGTCTCTTGGGTAAATCAAGAATTGCACCACTACCTCGGTGCCGGTGAGCGAAAAGAAGAAGGCGGTACGCCGGCCATTGTCGAGTCAATCCGCGCCGGCCTGGTTTTTCAGCTAAAGGAAAAAGTCGGCGCCAATACCATTGAGTTTCTCGAGCAGGCATTTATTCAGCGCGCCATGGCGCGACTATCGACCCAGCCAAATATTGAGATTCTCGGCGGTACAACAGCGCCGCGCATTGCGATACTTTCTTTTCAGGTTCGCCACGCCGGTCGCTACCTACACCACGGCTTGGTCACGGCTCTGCTCAACGATCTCTTCGGCATACAAGTGCGCGGCGGTTGTTCCTGTGCCGGCCCTTACGGCCACCACCTACTCAGCATAGACAACAGCCAAAGTCAGGCTTACCAAACGGCTCTGGAGCGCGGTGAATCCATATTAAAACCCGGCTGGATACGGTTAAATTTTAATTACTTCCTCGATGAAAGCACCTTCGATTATCTATTAAGCGCTATCGAGTTAGTGGCCGAGCACGGCTGGAAAATGCTGCAGCACTATGTTTTTAATGCCACTCACGCGGTTTGGCAATATCGCGGCTATAAGGCGCCGGCGCCGCTCACCCTGGATACCCTGTGGCAAAACCATGGCGAAAGCACAAGTCTATTGAGCGGCGCTATCGATTACGCAGCTTGTTTAACATCCGCGAAAACCGTATTAACCCAGCTAGCACTGCCCACCGCAGCGAGTGACGCGAGCTTTTCTCCAGCTCTCTCTTCACAGAGCGCTGCACTGCGCTGGTTTAGTAGTGCAGCCGATCTGTAAAGCGAAGCGATACTGATTAATTTAGGATTATCCTAAATTAATCAGTTGAATCTACTGCGGACGCCCAATGAACTGAAATTAAAGCGTTTTTTCAATTTTGTGGCTGCACCCATAGAGTGACTATGAATTTGCCACAAAAGTTAAAAAATTCACTCTAATTTCAGCCCCT
>JAHQVY010000066.1 GCA_019634095.1 Cellvibrionaceae bacterium | reverse complement strand
TTAAGACGCTCTACAAAGGCATTGAGTATTTCGTGTCGCAGCCAGCGTCGAAAATAAATAAGCATGTTCTGACAAAAAATAACGTCGAGTTTCATGCTCGGCATTTCATGTATACTTAACACATTAGCATTGTTGAAACAGATATGATTCTTGAGTGCCGGCGACACTTGACAGCGACCGTTGCTCAGCTGAGTAAAGTAACGATCCCGCTGCGGAGCGTCAATCATGTCGACCTTGCGTTTCGGGTAGAGGCCCGCCCGGGCAATGCTCAGAGCAGCCCGACTTATATCGGTGGCAATTACGCCGTAGTAAGGGTCGAGACGGGCGGATTCAAAACAATCATTTAGCACCATAGCCAAGGTGTATGGTTCTTCCCCGCTCGAGCAACCCACACTCCAAATGTCAAAGCTCCCTTCCAACCTGCCGTTTTGATTAATCTTGTCTTGAAGTAACTTAGTGACCAAGCCAATCGACGGTTTGTGACGGAAGAAGCTAGTTTCTTTAACAACCAAACGGTCGATGAGCACCGACCACTCCATCATGCCAGAGACACCATCAATGACACGATTAAAGTACTGAGTATAGTCGCTCTGGCCCAGCTCGCGCATTCGCATGGATATTTGCGTTTGCAAAAATATACGCTGCTGGTCAGTGAGGCAAATACCCGCGCGCTCTTCCAACAACTTGCTCCACTGCTCGAATTGTTTGTCGCTTAAATCTGGTGCTGCCTGTAGGGACCAAATCATCTTACGCTTTACTCTTTAAACGCTAAAAGGTGCTCCCGTAGGAACACTTAAGCGAAACTCTGTGATCTATGATCTGGCGATCGTTTACTAGTCGTCTTTAAGCGCCAGAGGCGCTTACGCTCGGCTGAATCAACGTGGGATCTTCATCGTCATCGCCATCGAGGGCCTCATCGATAGAAAGATCGACAACACCATCACCATCGAGGGACATCATATCTGATTCAGACTCGTAGTCTTCATCGTAATGCACGCCGTCGGCCTCGAGCTCTTCAGGTAGTTTAAAGCCTGCTACCGATTTACGCATGTCGGTCGCCATCTCGGACAAGTTACCAATCGCCTTCGCCGTCGCGTTGGTACCGGCAGAAGTTTGCGAGGTAATTTCCTGAATCACGTTCATCGTATTAGAAATGTGACCAGCAGAGCTGGCTTGTTGACGAGCCGCGTTAGAAATATTCTGGATCAATTCTGCAAGGTTGGCAGATACTGTTTCGATCTCTTCCAGGGCCACACCAGCATCTTGAGCTAGGCGCGCTCCACGTACCACTTCCGCGGTGGTTTGCTCCATCGAGATAACCGCTTCGTTGGTATCGTTCTGAATGGTTTTTACCAGCGCTTCAATCTGCTTGGTCGCTGTGGCGGAACGTTCCGCCAGTCGTTGAACTTCGTCCGCTACCACGGCGAAGCCTCGACCCGCATCTCCAGCCATCGAAGCCTGGATTGCCGCGTTGAGTGCAAGAATGTTCGTTTGGTCGGCAATATCGTTGATCAAACTTACGATGTCGCCAATCTCTTGAGAAGATTCACCCAGTCGCTTGATACGCTTCGAGGTATCTTGAATCTGTTCACGAATGGTATCCATGCCGTTAATGGTGTTTTGCACCACTTTGGCACCATTTTTTGCGATCGATACAGATCGCTCCGCAACACCCGCCGATTCGGCCGCGTTCGCGGAAACCTGGTCGATAGTCACAGCCATTTCATTTACCGCAGCCGACGCCCCGGCAATTTCTTGTGCCTGGTGCTCAGAAGCTTCGGCTAAATGCAGGGCAGTTTGCTGAGTATCGCTGGATGCCGATGCCACCCGTTCGGATGTTTCGTTAATCCGCGAAACCAAAATACGCAGTTGGTCAATGGTGTAGTTTATCGAGTCCGCAATCGCACCGGTGAAATCTTCGGTTACCGTTGCTGTGGTGGTCAAATCACCGTCTGCGAGGTCGGCCAGTTCATCCAGCAGTCGCAAAATCGCATTTTGGTTACGCTCGTTAGTACTGGCGGTTTCGGTCAAGCGAGTTCGCGTTGCGCGGTTTAATTGAATACCAATGGTTACCAGTGCCAAGAGCGCTAGGGCACCGAGCGCACCCAACACGGTATAGTTGACTGCACGCTCCTGGGGAAGCACAGTGATTTTGTCCGATAGTGAGCCCAGCGCTTGCAACACTTCGGGACCCTCGTCGAGAATCGCGGTAGTTGCCTGACGCGCCGAAAACAGTTGAGGTGCAGCCTCGAAGATTTCTCGCACCGAGCCGCTCACAAACTCAAACAGCTCGCTGATCTCGTCCAAACTCTCCACCGCTTCGGCGTCGGTTACCCGGGAAATAGTCATTGCGACATCACCAGTCTTCATGCCCGACAGTACCTTACCGAACAAGCTGGCGTCGAGGTTAAACTGGTCAGCTGCTTTGTCTGCACCATCGCCACCGCGCAGCATTTTATCAACGTTACGCCCGATGCGCTCCGCCCGCCAAGACTGCATCTGCGCCACTGACACCTGATCCGCCGGCGCGCGATTTTCAAGCAGAATTTCCACAATATTGTTGTGTTCCGCCTGGAGCTCGGGAAGCGACTCATTCAGCGTGGTCGCCACATCATGCAGGAAGATGATGGTCTCTTTCTGCTGAGTAATCTTCTGTGAATTCTCCCTTACTCGAGTCCAAACGCCATCATAGGCTGCAATCTCACTCGACAGCACCTGTCGCGTCTGCGGATCACTCCGCTTCAGCGACTGCCAAGTGGTTTCCATGGATCGGATAACGTTTTGTAAGTCGGAGAATGCAACTTCATCCCCTGCGGTGGCATCACGAGATAACGATGCCAAGCGGAAGGACGACGCACGCAGGTCACTTGACCATTGCAAGTACTGCTGGTCTCGTTCAGCATTTTGGAATAGCTGGAATACCACCCATGCCATCAATAACAATGAACCAACCAGAACCCCAATCACAATGAGTAGAAATGGATTGATTTTCCCACGACCCTTCTGGCCTAGCGAATCACTCTTCATACCACGCTCCCAAGCGGATGTATGCAACTAACAACAAAATTTGTCTGCTTCATTAAACATTGTAAAGCAACCTGGCCTCAAAAAGACCTGTCGCCCACTCTCACTTACCAGCACAGCCTTTAAACAAGGGCTGCGTTAATAAATTTTGTATCCTCTGCCAGCTTAGCCAAGCTAAATACAGGCCAAGTTTCCCCGGTTATATCTTTATATGCACCATCGATAAAACCGCCGACGGTCTCTGGCAAGCCGTAAATCTTCTCGTTGAACTGCTCGGAATTGAAATGCTGCATGCCGAAGGAACTTTCAACTACGATCCCGCTATACAGAGCTTCTGTCTCCAAAACCAAAACCCGCTGAGATTTGCGCGACGTCACCATGGTGCCGCCGAGAAAGGCGGAAAGATCAAACAGAGGCAACAAGCGCCCCCTCACGTTGGACAAGCCGATAACCCAGGGCTGCACTCCGGGCATTCGTGTTGAGTCGGGGACTTCCAGCAACTCCGATACGTGGCCCATCGAACTCACGAAGCGCTCCCCCAGCAGCGAGAAACCTACACCGCTCCATCGGGGAGCACTGGTTTCTTGGGCGGGCAAACCCTGCGCCGTTTCGCGGCTGCTAAGTGCCAGCTCGGCGAGCGCTCTAAACGCTGAATTTGCCATAACAAAGCCTTCCAACTGCAGATATTCGTGTAAATGTATAAACCAAAACGACTTACACCCCCACTTCAGCCATGGTCGCCATCAACTCTCTTTCTTCAATGGGCTTAGTCAGGTAAGCTTTCGCGCCTTGGCGCATGCCCCAGACGCGGTCGGTCTCTTGGTCTTTGGTTGTAACGATAATCACCGGTATATGAGTAGTCTCCGACGCCTTGCTAAGCTGGCGGGTGGCCTGAAAACCGTTGAGACCGGGCATAACAATATCCATAAGAACCAAATCTGGCCTCTCCGCCTTTGCAGTCACCACACCGTCCTCGCCATTTCCAGCAGTAATCACAGTGTGACCGTTCTTTTCCAGCATCCCGGTCAGCTTGTAAGTTTCTGTCGGTGAATCATCGACGATTAGTACCTTGGCCATATTCCCCTCAGTTAAACTGTTTCAGAGTTAAACATAAAACACCGCCAACCTTAAATTTAGCTGGCATGTGCGACTTTCACATGAGCTTCGATAGCGCCGATAAGCTCCCCTTTACTGAAGGGCTTGGTCAAATACTGATCTGAACCAACGATACGCCCCTTAGCTTTGTCGAACAAACCGTCCTTACTCGACAACATGATGACCGGAGTGGTTTTAAATTCACTGTTATTTTTGATTAGAGCACATGTCTGATAACCGTCCAAACGGGGCATCATAATATCCACGAATATGATGTCTGGTCGCGTATCAGCTATTTTAGCAAGCGCATCGAAGCCATCGGTAGCGGTAACCACTGTGCAACCCACTTTTTTCAGCAAAGTCTCAGCGGTACGCCGAATCGTTTTACTGTCATCGATCACCATCACTTTCAGATGTTCTAAATTTGCGTCCATAAAGCGGCCTTATTAAACGGTATAAATTTAGGCGTAAAAACGTTAGTTGGACGTCTTATGCCACGAAAATAGATTGGAAACCCTCAGAAAATGCGGCTTAACTTGTAACACAGTTTTCCAGTCCAATCTATAACCTCTTGAATAAAATAAAGATATTGTTTTTTAAAACAGCAATAACTTCGATTTAGCTCCAAAAGTCGCGCTACATCCCTTTATAATTGCTCAACATTTTCGATTTCGCCAATATCAATTCTTCGATTGGAGCAATTCTTGAATAATCAACAGCAGCGTAAAAACGAACGACTGAGCATCGGGGTTGTAATGGACCCTATCGAGGCAATCACTTACTCCAAGGATACCACCCTAGCACTACTTTTAGCGGCACAGGAGCTCGGACACCAGCTCTGGTACATGGAACTGGACGACCTATTACTAAAAAATGGCCGCCCCTGTGCGAATATCGCTCAACTCAAAGTCTTTGATAACGCCGACCGCTGGTTTGAGAAAGGCGAAAAATCACTCACTGATCTAAGTAGTTTAGACGTTATTTTGATGCGTAAGGACCCACCTTTCGACAATCAGTTTATTTATTCAACTTATATTCTCGAAGCGGCCGAAAACCAAGGCGTCTTAGTTGTAAATAAACCGCAAAGCCTCAGGGATTGCAATGAGAAAATTTTCGCAACCAGCTTTCCCCAATGCTGCCCGCCTTTGCTAGTCAGCCGCAATAGTGAAAACTTGCGAATTTTCCACCAAGAGCATGGCGACACAATATTCAAGCCTCTCGACGGCATGGGTGGTCAGAGTATTTTTCGGTGCCAACCCAACGACCCCAACTTGAATGTCATTCTCGAAACCCTGACGCAAAACAATACCTGCTATATTATGGCGCAACAGTTCATACCTGATATAAAAAATGGCGATAAGCGCATTTTAATCGTTAATGGCAAAGCGGTACCCTATTGCCTGGCGAGAATTCCGGCCGCTGGCGAAACCCGCGGCAACCTGGCCGCAGGGGGCACCGGGGTAGCGCAAACCCTCAGTGATCGCGATCGGTGGATTGTGGCGCAAGTCGCGCCTACCCTTGTTAAAAAGGGTTTAATGTTTGTCGGCTTGGACGTTATAGGAGACTACCTAACAGAAATTAACGTGACTAGCCCTACGTGCGCTAGAGAAATTGACCGAGCTCACGATACGCACATCGGAACCTTACTCATTCGAGAAATCGAGAACATATTAAACAAGTAAAATTGATCACATGGCAAACCAACAAGACATTGGCAGTGGTGACCGCCTCACCTTCACAGTTTTCCTGGCTATCGCTATTCACGCCATTTTCATTCTCGGCGTTTCGTTTAAGGTCGAGAGTGGGCAAAAATTAGCGCCGACCCTAAATATTACCCTGGCAACGTATAACTCCAAGGTGGCGCCAGAGAAAACCGACTTTCTGGCGCAATTTGATCAGCAAGGTAGCGGCACCGAGAGCGAACTGAAGGAACTAACCACCCAACAGATGGCGGATCTATCGGATTTGCGCATCAAACAAGTGACACCGCTGCCACAACAAAAAGCCGTGGACATTAGCGCCGCCGATAGCCAGCGCATTACCACCACTCGCAGCACACAAGTGGTTGCAAGCCTAGATGACCCCAATGAGACCACCTTGCGCAAACCTGTCGAGGGCCAGGACAGAGATATCCCCTTGGACAACCCAGAAATTGCGAGCTTGCAGGCAAAACTCGATAAATTGCGCCAAGATTTGGCTAGGCAACCGAAAATTCGTCGCCTGACCTCACTATCTACAAAATCGTCTATCGATGCGCAGTACCAGCTGGATTGGCAGCAAAAGATTGAAACCATTGGCAATGATAACTTCCCCGAGGAAGCCTTGCAAAATTCGATTTTTGGACGCCTGCGCTTGTCGGTATTGATTCTTCCCGATGGCAGGGTCGAATCGATCGAGGTTTTGCAATCTTCGGGGCAAAGCATACTCGATGACGCCGCAGTGCAGATTGTCAAACTCGCGGCGCCATTCCGCTCGTTCCCTGCAGAAATAAAAAAAGAGGCCGACAAACTGGAGATTATTCGCACCTGGACCTTTGAAATCACAGGCTTAACCACCGAGTACTAAGACTCGCCTGTGTACTGGCGCAAAGGAATCAAGATTTTTCAGATTTAGGTCTTGTTTTCTTATCTAACAGCCGCATACTTGCAGTATGAAACAGAGCAAGAGCGCAAACAACAAGGTGCCAACCATGGACAGTCTATGTGATCACTTCTTGATTGCAATGCCCGGGCTGCAGAATTCTATATTCTCTCGCTCCGTTACCTACGTTTGCGATCACAGCGAGCACGGAGCAATGGGCATTGTGCTGAATCATCCCCTGGACCTTACCCTCAACGATGTCTTCGACCAGCTCAACATCGAAAATTCGAATACCGATCACATACATGCCTCTGTACTTGCCGGGGGGCCGGTCAACGTGCAACGCGGATTTGTATTACACCGCGACGAGGGAAGCTGGGCCTCAACCCTGCATGTCACCTCAGAAATCTGTCTTACCGCTTCTCGCGACATCGTCTCTGCCCTGGCCGAAGGTAAGGGGCCAAAAAGCGCACAATTTGCACTGGGCTATGCCGGCTGGTCTGCCGGGCAGCTAGAGAGCGAGATTACCGAGAATTCTTGGCTGGTGGTGCCCGCAGATACTGAGATCATGTTCGACACGCCGGTTACTGAACGCTGGGCCTCTGCAGCGAAACAGATTGGCATCGACCTCGACCTTATTTCAAGTACTACCGGTCACGCTTAATGAGCGCATTAAGGCTCAACCATTGACGCTTATCTCCGCCCTCGCTTTCGATTTTGGTAGCAAAAATATTGGTGTTGCCCACGGCCAATCACTCACACAGAGTGGTGAGCCCATCGGTGTGCTGAGCGCCCGTGATGGCATTCCAGACTGGAAGCAAATTCTGGAACTGATCGCAGAATGGCAGCCTAAACTGTTGATTGTGGGCCTGCCTTTCAATATGGACGGCAGCGACAGTGAGCTCACCCGCCGGGCAAGAAAGTTTGGCAATCGTCTCCACGCCCGCACCAAACTGGCAGTGCACTTTGTTGACGAGCGCTTAAGTAGCCGCGAGGCGAAATATCAGGCGAGGCAAATAGGCCACAACGGTGACTACAGACGCTCACCCGTGGATGCTTTAGCCGCCTGCGTCATACTGCAGAGTTTTTGGTCGCAACGGGCGACACCAGCGCATTAGCTGAGCAAACCTAATAGTTGAGCAAACCTAGTAGCAGAGCAAACCTTTTACCACTTCGCTTTCGGCAAACCTACCACCCTAATAGCGGCGCGCGCGGCTATTTTCATCGTCCTGAAGACTCAATTCATCGGCGGCATTCGACAGGTAATTGGAATCGGATTCTGAACCCAATTTAATCATTAAACGTAAATCATTAGCGGAATCGGCGTAAGCTAGCGCGTCTTCATAAGTGATTTCACCGGCATCGTAAAGATCATAAAGGGCTTGATCAAAGGTCTGCATGCCCTGCTCCGTCGATTTTTTCATCAAATCTTTAATATTATGGACTTCGCCTTTGCGAATTAAATCCGCCGCCAGAGGCGTATTTAGGAACACCTCTAAACAGGCGCGGCGGCCATTACCATCTGGGGTGGGAATAAGTTGTTGCGCAACAATGGCGCGCAAATTTAGCGATAAATCCATCCAAAGTTGGTTGTGCCGATCAGCCGGGAAGAAGTGAATAATACGATCCAAGGCCTGATTGGCGTTGTTAGCGTGCAAAGTGGCTAAGCACAGGTGTCCTGTTTCGGCAAAGGCCACGGCGTAATCCATGGTATCTCGGGTGCGCACTTCTCCAATCATTATCACATCTGGGGCCTGACGTAGGGTATTCTTCAAGGCAACTTCAAAAGAGTCGGTATCAATCCCCACTTCCCTCTGGGTAATAACACAGCCATGGTGCTGATGGACAAACTCAATCGGGTCTTCAACCGAAATAATGTGGCCTTTGGAATTGCGATTGCGATAACCGATCATCGATGCCAACGAGGTCGATTTACCGGTGCCGGTGGCCCCCACAAACAAGACCAAACCCCGCTTAGTCATGGCCAGCTGTTTAACGATCTCCGGCAGGCCCAAGTCGTCAATCTGGGGGATCTTCGTCTCGATACGTCGCAGCACCATACCGGCCAAGTTGCGCTGGTAAAACGCACTGGCTCGAAAGCGGCCGACGCCCCGCGCACTGATAGCAAAATTCAATTCGCGGCTTTCGACGAATTCGCGACGCTGTTTTTCGTTCATTACACTCAACACCGCTTCCCGAGTCTTTTCCGGCGAAAGCGGTGTTGAGGTGGCAGGCATAATCTTGCCGTTAACCTTTATAGATGGTGGCACACCCGCTGTTATAAACAGGTCGGAAGCCCGCTTCTCCACCATCAATTGCAGTAATCGATCAATTTCCACGGGGACTCTCCGTTAAAAGTTTTCTGGCATTTTAGCTTTTTCGCGGGCGACTTCCCGGGCCACAATGCGACGCTCAACCAAATCGGCAAGGCACTGGTCCATGGTCTGCATACCAACCGAGGCGCCAGTTTGAATGGCAGAATACATTTGTGCCACCTTATCCTCGCGGATCAAATTGCGTATCGCTGGGGTACCGCGCATTATCTCATGCGCCGCGACTCGGCCACCGCCATTCTTTTTCATTAAAGCTTGAGAAATGACGGCCTCCAACGACTCGGAAAGCATGGATCTGACCATGGCTTTTTCATTGGCGGGAAACACATCCACCACCCGGTCAATCGTTTTTGCCGCCGACGTAGTGTGCAGAGTTCCAAACACCAAGTGGCCGGTTTCCGCAGCGGTAAGTGCGAGGCGAATGGTTTCCAAGTCGCGCATTTCGCCCACCAGAATAATATCGGGGTCTTCGCGCAACGCAGAGCGCAGGGCTTCGGCAAAACCATGGGTGTGGCGGTGCACCTCACGCTGGTTGACAAGACATTTTTTACTCTCGTGGACAAATTCTATCGGGTCTTCAATGGTGAGAATATGTTCGTATTTGTTGTCGTTGATGTAATCCATCATTGCCGCCAGAGTGGTCGACTTACCCGAACCCGTGGGGCCAGTCACCAAAACCAAGCCGCGAGGCACCGAGGAAATATCCCGAAACACATGCCCCATTCCAAGCTCTTCCATGGTGAGTACTTTAGAGGGAATGGTGCGAAACACCGCACCCGATCCGCGATTCTGGTTGAACGCATTGACACGAAAGCGAGCCACGCCGGGAACTTCGAAGGAAAAGTCGGTTTCCAGAAACTCCTCAAAGTCTTTGCGCTGCTTGTCGTTCATGATTTCATAAATTAAACCATGTACCTGTTTGTGCTCCATGGGCGGCACATTGATGCGGCGAACGTCGCCGTCAACGCGAATCATGGGCGGCAGACCGGCCGAGAGGTGTAGATCGGATGCGCCTTGTTTGGCAGAAAAAGCAAGTAATTCGGTAATATCCATAAGTAACCTTAAAATATAATTATCTTGGGTCGAACACCAGCCGCGAGCTGGTAAACTAACAATAAGATTCTATTTGTTAAGTATATGCACAACATCCAACACAAACTAACGCAAGTTTTAGCTCGTATTCGCTTAGCCGCGATGCAGGCCGACAGAAATCCGGAGAAAATCACCCTTTTGGCGGTGAGTAAGAAAAAGACCGAGCAACAAGTGCTCGCCGCCTACGCCGCTGGTCAGCGGCATTTTGGCGAAAATTACCTGCAAGAAGCGCAGGCAAAAATTGCGGCTATCACGCAACCTGACATTTGCTGGCACTTTATTGGCGCCATTCAAAGCAATAAATGTCGCGCCATCGCAGCGAACTTCAGCTGGGTACACTCTGTAAACAGCTTAAAAGTTGCCCAAAAGTTGAGCCAATATAGAGTACAAACGCTGCCGCCTTTGAATATCTGTTTACAGGTTAATATTGATCGAGAGCAAAGCAAAGCGGGCATATTTCCCGAACAAGCTGCCTCGCTGGCGACGGCTGTCAGTCAGCTTCCCAACCTCTGCCTGCGGGGCTTAATGGCGATACCCTCCGCATCCCCTGCCCAGCAGTGTCCCTTCGTTCGCATGGCTGAACTGTTCGCCAACTTGAAAAATAATGCGCAGCTCGCCAATATGGACACCCTCTCCATGGGCATGTCATCCGATCTGGAGCAAGCCATTACCGCGGGAGCGAATCTAGTAAGAATCGGCACCGCAATATTCGGAGAGCGAAGCTAGACGCGGCCGCGCTTTTACTCAACGAAGCCGTTGGTGCGATCTACTTAACAAGTGCATACATACTTTTGGGCGGCGCTCAGTGCGCAGACCGCACGGTCACAACTTAAACACTCAACGGAGGCAGGTCGGATTGTCGACACTTAAATTTGAACAGGCAAAGATTGGCTTTATTGGGGCCGGCAATATGGCACGCAGTATTGCCGGCGGCTTAATTAATAGCGGAATTAACGCGCAGAACATCGCCGCCAGCGACCCAGATGCTAAGCGCCGCGAAGATTTGCAAAATACCTTGGGCATTCGTGCCGAACAAGACAATGCGGCTGTGGCTGGGGACTGCGACATCCTCGTTATCGCGGTTAAACCTCAGGTAATGGCCTCGGTGTGCCAGGCATTGAGCTCGGCTCTCAACCGCTCGCCGCTGGTGATTTCCATTGCTGCGGGTATTGACTGTCGCAGCCTGAATACCTGGCTTGACCATCGCGCCGCAGTTGTGCGCTGCATGCCCAATACTCCCGCCCTGATTGGCGAAGGAGCGAGTGCATTATTCGCCACTGCGGAAGTGAGCGCAGCGCAGTGCAAGTTGGCCGAGCAAACCATTCGCGCAGTTGGCAGCGTTTGCTGGGTAGAGCACGAGTCACAACTCGATGCTGTAACCGCTGTTTCCGGCAGTGGACCGGCTTATTTTTTTCTGGTTTTAGAGGCCATGACTGAAGCAGGGGTGAAATTGGGGCTCGAAAAACAAACCGCAGCCGATTTGGCCATTCAAACTGCATTTGGGGCCGCTAAACTTGCAAGAGAAAGCGATCTCGACTTAGCGCAGTTGCGACGGGCAGTTACCTCGCCCAAGGGAACCACCGAAAGTGCGATCGCCAGCTTTGAAAAACATCAAATACGCCACATATTTATGGAAGCCATGCAAGATTGCGCGGCGCGTTCCAGAGAACTTTGTCTAGAATTGGGAGCAAAATCCACCCTATGAACACCTTGGTCGATATATTAGTTTTTATTCTCGAAACACTGGGCGGCTTTTATTTGCTCTTCGTAATTCTGCGGTTTTTGCTGCAAACAGCGCGTGCCGATTTCTACAATCCCTTCTCACAAGCGGTGGTTAAAATCACCAATCCAGTACTTATGCCATTGCGAAAACTCATCCCCGGACTGGGCGGTATCGATCTCGCCTCACTGGTACTGGCCTTATTGACCCAGCTGCTATTCGGTGAAATTGTGGCCTTTATCTTTATGCAAAAACTTTTCAACCCGGGTCAAATTTTGATTTGGGGCATTTTTGGTACACTCATGTATACCAGCTATGTGTATATTGGCTGCCTGCTGATTATGGTGGTTTCTAGCTTTATCGCTCCCTACTCCACCCATCCCATCGTTATGTTGGCTCGTCAACTCACCGATCCCTTAGTCAAACCGGTTCAAAGAATTATCCCACCCGTGGGCGGTTTCGACTTTTCAGTCATGTTCGTGTTTATGGGCGTTTATATTATACAAATTTTAATTAGATCATTCGCGCAATCAACGGGCCTACTGCCTGCTCTGGTGATAGGGTTTTAATCCAACATTACGGCCAAAAAAAACTATTTTCAGGCGCGCGGCCCAGAAGTTTTAAAGGCACTTGGGCCGCCGCAATATCCCAGGCCAAAAAGCTAAACCTGTTCAAGCTATTTGTAGCTTCCGCGTTTGCAGCAGCGAAAAAAGTCGAAACTCTATCGCCGCACCTTGATCCCCAAGGGGCACTCATCCAACAAAAACAAGAGAATTTGCGCAAGCAATTACTGACGTTTGCTATGACCCAAAGCTTAGCTAAACACTCCGTAGGCGTTGTCCAACCACAATGCATTAAATTTCAAAAACCCCTAACACTGGCCTGTGGCCTGCAATTGCCAAACTACGAATTAATGGTGGAAACCTACGGCGAACTGAATGCCGCCAAAGACAATGCCATACTGATTTGCCATGCCCTCTCCGGCGATCATCACGCCGCTGGTCTGCACTCTCCACAGGATAAAAAGCCCGGCTGGTGGGACCACTACATCGGTCCCGGCAAACCTATCGATACCGCGCGTTTTTTTGTGGTGAGTATTAACAACCTCGGCGGCTGCAACGGCTCCACCGGCCCAAGCTCCATCGACCCTGCCACCGGGCAACCCTGGGGCTCGCGCTTCCCTCACTTGCGGGTGCGCGACTGGGTGCACAGCCAGGCGCGGCTCGCCGATTACTTGGGTATAGATCAGTGGGCCGCGGTGATTGGCGGCAGCCTCGGCGGCATGCAGGCGATGCGTTGGTCTTTAGAATACCCAGAGCGCTTACGACATTGCATTGTGATTGCCTCGGCGATGAAACTAACGGCGCAAAACATCGCCTTCAATCAAACCGCACGCCAGGCCATTATGAGCGACCCGGAATTTCACCAAGGAGACTACCTGTTACACAACACCCTGCCCGCTCAAGGTCTCGCCATTGCGCGCATGATTGGTCATATCACTTATCTTTCCGACCATGGCATGGGCAAAAAATTTGGCCGGGATCTGCGCTCGGGCAGCTTTACCCAAGGGAAAAACGAGCTGGTAAAATTTCAGATCGAGAGTTATTTGGAATACCAGGGCGATAGCTTCGCAAAAAGCTTTGATGCCAATACCTACATACTTATGACGCGCGCCCTGGATTACTTCGATTTGGCGCGGGAATACAACCACGACCCCGTAGCGGCCTTCGAACTAGCACGTGCAAAATTTCTGGTGCTGTCGTTTAATTCCGACTGGCGCTTTGCACCCGAAAGATCCGCGGAAATTGTCACCGCATTGATTAAAGCTAACCGCGACGTGGTTTATGGAGAAATCGAGTCGCCTCACGGTCACGATGCATTTTTAATACCCCAGCAACCGCGCTACTGGGATATATTTAAAAATTACATGGCTACAATCGAGGTGAGCAACTAATGCGCATCGACCACGAAATCACACAAAGCTGGGTCAAACCGAAGTCTCGGGTGCTAGATCTGGGTTGCGGCGACGGCAGTTTGCTAAAAAGCTTGATGCAATCCAAACAGATTCAAGGTTATGGCGTGGAGATCAACAGTGACAATATTTTGAGCTGCATTCGCAATCAAGTGAATGTTATCGAACAAGATGTCGACGCCGGTTTAGATAACTTTAGCGATAAAAGTTTTGATACCGTGATAATGTCGCAAGCCATTCAAGCCCTGTTGCACCCGGAAAAAGTCCTCGAAGAAATGCTACGTGTTGGCCAGCAGTGTATCGTTACCTTCCCCAACTTCGGCCACTGGAAAGCTCGCTGGCACTTGGCTTATGTGGGAAGAATGCCGGTATCCGATCTGTTGCCCTACGAGTGGTACAACACGCCCAATATCCACTTCTGCACCTTTCGCGATTTTGAAATACTTTGTAAGAATATGAACATTGATATTCTCAATCGCCAGGTCACTTCAGACAACCGCTTTAGCAGCATTCTGAACAAATTTCGCCCGAACCTATTTGGCGAAACCGCGCTGTATCGCCTAACAAAAAACTGAGCCTGCTTATGAAAATATTTCGACAGCTTTACCTCGCGACATTGCTATTGCACTGCGGTCTTGCGGTAACGCTCAACAGTCGCGCCGATAGCCCTAACGCACAGCACTTTGAACAATACTCGGTTTACTACACCATTTTTAACAGCACTTTTTTATTGGAAGATGTGGCCAAGGACTATGGGCTTAAGCGCAGCAAATATGAATCGATACTCAATATAGCCGTGGTGCCCAGCGGCAAGAGCTTTGGCGGCTTACCTGCCCAGCTTTCCGGCTCGGTGACCAACCTGATGCAGCAGCAAAAATCTCTCGACTTCAAAAAAATAGACGAAGGCGATACGGTTTATTTTCTGGCGCCATTGCGCATTAACGGTGAGGAAGTGGTACATTTTGATATTAGCGTGACGCCGGAAAATACCGACACCGCGCTCCAAGTAATATTCACCAAAAAACTCTACTCAGACTAAGCTATGAATAAAATCGTTCTCGCCAGCGGCAATCATGGGAAGATCAAAGAGCTGAACCCATTGTTTGCCGACCGTGGCATCGCCGTGGTGCCGCAATCAGATTTTTCCGTTACCCCGGCAGAGGAAACGGCCTGTACTTTTGTCGAAAATGCGCTCATAAAAGCCCGCCACGCGGCACAGGCGACTGGCCTGCCAAGCATTGCAGATGATTCTGGCATCGAAGTTGATGCGCTGGATGGGCAACCCGGCGTTTATTCGGCGCGCTACGCCGGCGAGAATGCCAGCGACCAACAAAATAATCGCAAGCTGCTTGACGCTCTGCGAGACGTGCCCGAAACTCAGCGCATTGCACGCTATCACTGCGTATTGGTCTTCCTGCGCCAAGCCCAAGACCCAACCCCCATTATTTGCCAGGCCAGCTGGGAGGGGCGGATTTTATCCAGCCCAATCGGAAGCGGCGGCTTCGGCTACGACCCACTCTTTTATGTCGCAGAACATCAATGCAGCGCAGCACAACTGCCCGCCGATATTAAAAACTCAATCAGTCATCGAGCACAGGCGCTGAAGTTACTGGCAAATAGGCTAAAATAAGCGATGGATAACTCAGTATAACCAGCGGACAGAGGTTCCATGCTTTATCGCGCCATCAGGACAAATCAACACCCTGCTAAGCTCACTGCGCAGCGATGAATGATCGACGAACGTATCGCCTCTACCTCGCGGCTGTGAGCATCAGCATCGCTTTGGTCTTGATCCACATGGTGTTGCCCGAAAATCGGTATCGCCTACTCCCCAACCCCAACGCCATAATCTATGTGCACGACGACAGTCAGAATGGCGGCAACAGCAGCGCGCGCTTCCTCGATGCGAGCCTGAGTCGCATGCACTGCTCGATGCGCGGTGGGACAGAAATACCCGCCTACTGCGGCATTGGCGTCGCCACATCCACCTCGGCAGTCGATTGGACCGCAGGCAGGGATTTTTCGGCTTATTCAGCAATAGAAATTAAATTTCGCTATCGTGGGCCCGCCAAAAAAATTCGCATTTCGCTGAGAAATTTTGACGAAAAAACGTCAAATGCCGACGATTACAATAGTGCCAAATACAACAGTGTCCATATCCGCCGTATCGACTTTAACACCGACCTTCATATTAGGCTGTCTGAGTTTAGAGTGTCTGACTGGTGGATAGAGCAATTCCAACTATCGCACAAATTGGCCCATCCAAGCTTTGATAAAGTAACCCAGCTGGGCATCGAGATTGTTTCACCACCCAATATCGGCGAGCACTTTATCGAGATTGAAAAGCTCGATTTTGTCGGCGAGTATGTGTCTGCCGAAAATTGGTACTTAGTCATTCTTAGCTGTTGGCTGGTAATTATTTTGCTAAACGCCTTGCGACACATGCGGGCGCTATACCTGCGAGCGCAGCACGACGCCAAAAGAGCAGAAGAAATGCAAGCTTACGCCGAGGCCTTAAAACACGAAAAAAATATCTATAAAAGTTTATCCAATACCGATTCGCTCACCGGCGTGCTCAATCGCCTCGGCATAATGGAAATCGTCGACATTTCATGCAAGTGGCAACGTGGCGACGATGAAATCGCGCTCATATTAATCGACCTCGATCACTTTAAACATATTAATGAAAATTTTGGTCGGCAGGTGGCTGACACACTACTGCAACAAGTGGCTACGCTACTGCGGAAAAACACACGCAGCTTTGACTCCGTTGCGAGGTGGGGCGGCGATGAGTTTCTCTTGCTCTGCCCTCATACCAAGTCCGATGCCGCCATGCATATTGCCGAGAAAATTCGCATTAATATCTCTGAGCTAAGCTTTGCAGAAAATGAGCACTTAAGGCTTAGCGCAAGCATTGGTATTGCGCAGATCAAACACGGCGAGGATTTTAATGCCGTCTTTAAACGCGCCGATTCCGCGCTATATGAAGCCAAAGCCGAGGGACGTGACCGTTACGTTCTGCGCGGCGCAAAGCTGCCATAAACCTAAATTAATCAGTTGGATCTACTGCGGACGCCCAATGAACTGAAATTAAAGCGTTTTTTCAATTTTGCGGCTGCACCGAGTTTGCTCCCTGCAAACTTACGGAAATACACTACATCCCTGTAGATAACCCGTAGAGTGACTACGAATTTGCCTCAAAAGTTAAAAAATTCACTCTCATTTCAGCCCCTTGAACGCCCTCGCTACGATCCAACTGATTTATTTAGGATAAACCGACCAGCAGCACAAAGTTTAAGCGCCGGCAAGGCTTAAATCCGCTGCAATATTTCTAGCGAATTAACCCTGGCAAGCTTTGTGAATTCGCCGCTACTTAACACCTGCTGCAGCGCTAAATAGGGCCCCTGCCCACCCATTTCAGGTTGAGAAAAAATATCATGCACCGCGAGGAACCCGCCGGGAGCCACCCGTCGCGCCCAATTTTCACAATCCGCCATCGCCTCGTGGTGACTATGGCCACCATCGACAAACACCAGACCCAAGGTTTCCTGCCAGAAACGGCACACCAATTGCGAGGCGGCCACCACGGGAATAACGCAGTCGCTCAAATCGGCCAGCTGCAGAGTCTTTTGCAAATGAGGAAAACTATTTATGCGCTGAGTTTTTACGTCAAATAGCTGTTTATCGAAATAAGCCTGCCCCGGCTGTTGTTCCTCGGAGCCACAATGATGATCAATGGTAAACAGCACGTTACCGCTTACTTTACACGCACTACCGAGATAAACCGCCGACTTTCCGCAGTAGCTACCAATTTCCAAACAGGGGCCCAAGTTTTCCGCGCGCAGAGCAAAATCGTAAAGCGCCTGTCCTTCATCGTCGGCAAGGAAACCCTTAATATTTTTTTTCGCTAAAAATTCAGCAATGTTATTCACAACGCCTTACCCCCCAACGGTAAAATAGTTTTTTAATGATTAGTCGAGAAAACCAGTGAGAAAAGAACATCGCCCACTTTGGCTATTGCAATTAAATGCGCGCATCAACACGTGGATCATTGAGAATAAAATTCGCCCCCAATTTGCGGCCTTAGGGAATAACCCCGCAATCCTCAAGCCCTTAAGCTTGCAAATTTTTGGCGAGCACATAAGCGCTGGCAATTTTATCCATTTAATCGGCAATCGTCAGCAGCCGATAAAGTTATCCACCTGGTCTAGTAAACAATCACAAGGACAGATCAATATTGGTCACTATTGTTTAATCTCACCTGGGGTGACTGTATCGTCGGCACAATCGATTCGCATTGGCGATAACTGTATGCTGGCGGCACAATGTTATTTATCGGATAGCGATTGGCATGGTATCTACAACCGTATTCGCCCATTTCGCTGCAGTGCTCCCATCACCTTACACGACAATGTGTGGCTGGGCTTGCGCAGTGTAATTTGCAAAGGGGTGATTATTGGCGAGAACAGTATTATTGGCGCGGGCTCAGTCGTCACTGGCGATATCCCGGCCAATGTTATCGCGGCCGGCAACCCAGCAAGGGTCATCAAAACACTCAACCCAAACAGAAAAATGCTGAAGAGAGAACAATTATTTGTTAACAGCGAAGATCACTGGCATCAGATGAATCAAGTGCATCAATTCTTCTGCCGTGACAACTCCACTTTGGCGTGGCTGAAATCACTTATTTGGCCACGCAGAAACGATTAGCTGGCTCGATTGTTTTCCGCTTGCAAAAAATCTCGCACTTCGATCGCCAGCTCATAACTTAATTGGTTAAGCAATTGATTTAAAGCGGCGACATAGCTCTCTGCACTGCTTTGCGCTGTTGTCGCCAGCAAAGCGCTGCGCTTGGCGAGGTAAACCTTATCGCCCTGCTGGCTGAGCAAAGTCCAGAACACCCGCAAATGCACTTCTCCGCCACGCCGCCCACCAAATTCCTCGAACACCAAGCGCAACTGATAGGCCGGCCGCGCCCGGTTATCCCAGGGAAAAGCCGACACTTTATCTAACACCCAGTATTGCGCTAAATTATCGGCGAG
>JAHQVY010000065.1 GCA_019634095.1 Cellvibrionaceae bacterium | reverse complement strand
GTGCACAAAAAACTGTTAGGAGAACATCATGTCACGTCAATATTCGGTAAGTAATGATCAAGAAAATATCGACCTAAAGTTGGATTTAATGCTAGATATGCTATTCGCTATGCTCATTGTCGGCATAGTTGTTGCGGCAGTCTTACAGATTGACTCTCTAACCGTTTAGCTCAACGGGGCCAAGCGCTAACTTACACATACAATTTAATTATATAAAATTTTCAATGATGTCCATTAAAAATCGTAGCTGGCGTCTGACGTCGTATATGGAAGCTTGTGGCTCTGTATGCTGTATGCCTGGTATCAATGCGGTGGATCACGATACCTAGTATTCAGTGTGTAGAGCTTATTCCCATTATTAACAGCTAGCCACGGCGGGCCGATAGCCGCTTCGCAACCCTCAGAGCGTTTTTCGACGTGCTGTCCCCTTCCTGCTTCATCGCTTTTTGGCGATAATTGATTCAGAGATTCAAGTCGCGACCCCAAAAATGAAAATACTGTGGAGCTGCAGGTTGAGCCTTGAAAAATTTTTTGGTTCGGCTCTTACTAATGCCTTGGCCGCAGCTGGCACCGCTTTTTCACCTAAGGGTTGATAACGTTGCTAAGGGTATGTTGGGCGAATCTCATTAGAGGGTGCCGTGTTCTATTGAAAAACGCCGTAAATCCAATGACGATTTAGTCAAAGCGCTTTCTAGAGAGACGGATAGATAGAGCGATACGGATAGATAGAGAGACGGATAGATAGAGTTTAATAGGCAAGTAGATCGTGAGTTGCTTGTTTGCGACTTTGATGTAGGCATTTGTAGAATATCCACTTCATGAATAGATTCACAGGTTTCTCTATGCAGAGCTTGAATGGCTTGTTGTTCGGTATTTGCTTGTTAAGTGGTTTAGGGTTTACGGCAGAATCTAATGTTATTTCTCAACCCCACTCCAAGGCGAGCCTGGTTAGCGAATTGGATCGAGTCGCCCCCGGGAGCTCGTTTTACATAGGCTTGAATTTAAAGCTTGAGAATCATTGGCATGTGTACTGGAAAAACCCAGGGGATTCCGGCATGGCGCCTCATATAGACTGGGTATTGCCCGACGGTGTCGAGGCTGACGGCGTTGTTTGGCCGCGACCGGAAAAAATACCGGTGGCGCCTCTATTGAATTACGGATACCACGATGAGGTTTTGTTGCCGGTCAAAATCTCGGTGAGCGAGAGCTATGTCGCGAAATCGCTGAATATTCAGGGTTTGGCGTCGTGGTTGGTGTGTAAAGAAGTGTGTATTCCCGGCAACGCTGAGCTGGAGTTGACACTTGAGGTTGGGGAGCGAAGCAGTTCGCAACGCAAGGCAGATCTCGAGGCGGCGCTGGCGTTGGCGCCTCAAAAACTTAAGCTTATGCGCGGCACAATATCAGAGCAGGGGGATTCCCTGGCGATTGAGTTGTATGCGGCTAAACCGATTTTTGCCGGTGCGCAGAAGGTCGAGGTGTTTGTCGCCGATGCCAACCTAATAGAGTATGCCGCGCCGAGCAGTGCGCGTTGGAAAAACAATTACCTTAATCTCAGTCATCCCAAAGCGGCAACTTTCTATAAGCTTCCCACAGCGGTTTCGGGAGTATTTGTTGTTGATGATGTAACAGCCTGGGAGTTTGTTGTCTCCCACTAACATGAACGAACCATCAGGTTAATAAACTTATGAATAAACTCAGTACTTTATTTGCTATGGCGCTCTTGGTAATTGCGACACAGGTGTCTGCAAAAATTTCTATAAATAAAGCAGCACCGGATTTTTCTGCGACTACCGCGAGCGGTAAAACCGTTAAGTTAAGTGACTATAGAGGCAAACAGGTGATACTCGAGTGGACCAACGCAGACTGTCCCTTTGTGAAGAAGCATTACAGCAGTGACAATATGCAGGCTTTACAGAAGAAATATACTGAACAGGGCGTTGTGTGGCTGTCGGTGATTTCTTCGGCAAAGGGTAAGCAGGGCCACGTGACTGCGGCACAAGCGAATAAGCTCACCGATAGTCGCTCGGCGATGCCCTCTGAAGTTTTGCTGGATGCAACCGGCAGTATTGGCACAGCGTACTCAGCGAAGACTACACCACATATGTACATAATCGATGAGAAGGGGATGCTGCGTTATATGGGCGCCATCGATAGCGTGCGCTCCACTAACCCGGCAGACATTGCTAAGTCTGTTAATTATGTCGACAAGGCCATGACGGAATTAGCCAGCGGTAAGCAAGTGAGTGAGCCCATTACTCAAGCCTACGGTTGTAGCGTAAAGTACTAAGATGTGAGTTTTCGGTGCAGTGCGGTTTTTTAAGATGGCTGCCAGATTTCTTTGCACAAAAAAGGGCCCTAGGGCCCTTTTTTTTATTCTAAGCCCATACAATTTGCATAATAGGTTACGGTGGCGGGCCAATCGGAAAATATGCCGATAATACCAACTTTTTTAGCCAGAACATGTAGGGTGGTCATGATATCGCCATCATTATTTACGGCATCTAAGGTACTGGAAAAATAAAAGGTGCCGCCGCTGCCATTTTTCATATCTTCCTCAATGCGGCCAGAACGCTCTAATGTCCATGTGATAATGTCTAAACCGGCCTGCCGTGCCAGGATGGCATATTCTGATGGCACAATCTTATTTTTGCTGTTTACGGTTAACAGGGCGGGCATGGGTGGGGCAATAATATTCACTCCCTGTGCCTTGAGGTTTTCAAAATCGTCCAGGCTCGGCGAAAAACTTGGGTCGTCATAAGGGCGGGAATCTAGATACACCGCCTGTTTGCCAAAACGCGGCTGATTGTTTATCCAATACAGTACGTCGTCTAAATTAAATGATTGTGCCCACACATCTCTTGCCGGTACCCGTGCCTCTTTGTATTCCCGTATCATTTGCCGCGCGTAATCCTGCTGGCTATAGTCGCCTTCATAGGGCATTTCAACACTGGGTGCTTTAAGTTCTGGGGTAAACTTAACGTCTAAATCTTTAAACAGCCCAATGCTTTCTTTGTGGCTAAGCAGCGTGCCGCAGGTGGTGTAAAGGTCGGTGCGAAAATCTGCAGTGCCGCCTAAAAACTCTTGCGGAGTTTGTGCATTAGGATTCGATGCATCCATCTTGCCGCACAGCGTTTTGTATTCAGCCAAGGTTATGTCGCTTGTACAGCAGCTGGCTGTGGCGGGGGTGCCGTTTATCGGGTCTGCGGGTGAAAACGGTTCGCTGCACTTTTGTGCTAGCTCGGTGGTGAGAATATTGGTTGTGGTGTGCAGGTCACACTGTGAATGTCGGCAAACCAATTGCCTGTCTTTAGTAAATGTTACATCACACTCGACAATGCCGGCGCCCATCTGCGCCGCAGCCACGTAAGACTCTTTGGTGTGCTCTGGAAACAAAAGTGGTGCACCGCGATGTCCAATCGAAAAGTCCGTTTTATAAAACGGACCCTTCTTACACTGTTGTAGTGCTTTTTTAAGTCTGCTTTTGGGCATTTCATTAATGAGATAAAGGGGGCGTGGCCCAAGCGATATTTCGCTGCGGTGTTTTTTATAATATTTATGCTTTTTGTCACTGAAATCTGCCATAGTCTGGCAAGATAAACACAGAAAGAATAGCAGGCTGTAAACCACTGTAGAGATAAAACGCATCGTATTCCTCCGCACATTAGCTAGTGCAATTTGGTTATTCGAGAACGGCAAAATCCTCGGTACAGGCTACCGCTCAAATATGAACAAAACATGATATCTCGGCCAATTGTTAGAGAAATTTTTAAGGTGAAGGTTAAGTAGTAGCCAACTAGTGAGTAGTCGTTTAATGGTAGTCGTTTAAACCTAAATTAATCAGTTGGATTGTAGCGAGGGCGCCCAAGGGGATGAAATTAGAGTGAATTTTTTAACTTTTGCGACAAATTCGTAGTCACTCTACGGGTGCAGTCGCAAAATTGAAAAAACGCTTTAATTTCAGTTCATTGGGCGTCCGCAGTAAATTCAACTGATTAATTTAGGTTAATGGTCGTTAGGAAATAAACGACATAAGTAGGCAGGAAAGGACATTCCATGGATCAAGCCCCGCTCGCAATGAAGCGGGGCAGTGAGTTTATAGGGAATCTTCACAGCTGACGTAGATTACGCGCTAGGCAGCGTAAAACTAAAGGTGGTGCCGCTATCCACTTGGCTTTTTACTTGTATCGCCGATTCATGTAGGGCTAATAGTTTTTTGGTAATAGCAAGGCCTAAGCCGCCGTGAGCAGTATTCTCTCGCACGCTGTTACCCGCTTTATAGTGTGCATCGAATATGAAAGGTAAGTCGTTTTCTGGAATACCGATACCGGTATCGCTGACATGGACCGATACAAAGCCGGTTGAAGGTTCCACCTTCACCACAATGCTGCCATTCGCCAGTGTGTGGCGCAGAGCATTTTCCACCAAGTTGGTGAAAACACGCTCCATTTTTTCGACATCTCCGCGAACACGTATGCTGCTATCGTGTGGTGTTACTGAAAGCTCAATATTTTTTTTGCTGGCCTGAATAGCAAATTTTTGGAGCACATCTTGTACCAGTTCAGCAATGGAAAAAGTTTCTTGATTTACTTGAACATTGTCGCCATCCAAGTGGGCCAGCTCAAACAGTTGCTCAATGAGAGTGGAGATTTTATGCGCATTGCGCTTTGCAATAGAAATATACTCGCCGCTTTGTTCTTTGGTTAGGTTTTCCTTTTGCAGTTCCCAGGTTTCTAAGTAGCCGAGCAAAGAGGCTAGGGGGGTGCGTAAATCGTGGGAGACATGAGACAGTAATTCTTTTCGCAGATCATCAATTGACACAACATTTTGATATTGTTGCTCTAAGCGCTCTAAGGCCATTTTGAAAGTGTAACCAAGCACGTGAATATCGTTTTTGTTATCTGCTTGCCAATGGTTAAGCGATTGCATTATTTGCAATTTTTTTTCTTCAGGTTGGTCAAAACCATTTTGCTTTATCTGTTTTACTTGTCGAGTAAGCAGCGATAAAGGCCGTGTAATCCAAAAAACGATAAATAATAAGGCTAGAACAATAAACAGTAGTGCTATGCCAAACACCATAAGACCCAATTTGAGGATTTTGCTCGCCCATACTTTACCCGCGATACTTTCTTGGATTTGACTGCCGATAACGACATACAAATAGCCGATGGTAGTGTTGTTATGCTCAATGGGTGCCAGTGAAAAAATTTTTTCCTGGTGTGTGCTGCGGGGATCATCGCCCAGCACATAGCCCCGGCTGTTGGCGATCTGTTTCCATTTTGGGAACGCTCGGGTGCTCACTTTTTCGCGTTTGATTTTACTTGGGTCGGCCGAATAGGACAAAATATTGCCACTGCTATCCAGTAAGTAAAATTCAAAATTCGGTCCTAAAATCATTAGGTTATGGAAGGTTTTTTTGGCGGCTTTTAGGTCTGGTTTACCATCGTTGAACAGCAAGTAGTTATCCACCACATGTTGCGCCAATTCTAGGTGCATTTGCTGCGACACTTCCTTTTCGTAAGTGCGCGAACAGACAATGAGCAAAGCCGCGAAAAGCAGGCCTGCACCTACAAAAATCAAGGTGAGTGCACTCGCAAGTTTGCCAAATAAAGACTGGAAAACACTAGTAGTCATAAAATTTATAACCTACACCCCATACAGTAATAACATATTCGGGATGCGCCGGATCGGATTCGATTTTTGAACGCAAGCGATTAATATGTGAATTGACCGTGTGTTCATAACCATTGTGCTGGTAGCCCCAAACAGCATTTAAGAGTTGTTCCCGGGTAAATACTTTACCGGGGTAGATGGCCAGATAAAGGAGTAGGTCGAACTCTTTTGCGGTGAGCTGTACTTCTTTTGCGTTCATAGACACCCTGCGTTTCTCCTTGTCAATGCGAAGCGGGCCAACAGCGATAATATCCTCCGGTTTATCTTGGTCTGTCGCTGGAATGAAAAAGGCAGCACGCCGCAATAGGGCTTTAACCCTGGCTTGTAGTTCTCTCACACTAAAAGGCTTTGTTAAATAGTCGTCTGCACCCACTTCTAACCCCACCACACGATCCGCTTCGGATTTTCTTGCCGTGAGCATTAGTATCGGCGAGTAGTTAGATTCTTGTCGCAAGGTTTTGCAAATCTCTAACCCATCAATGCCCGGTAGCATAATATCTAGAACAATTAAATCGTAGTCGCCGCTTCTGGCTTGCATCAGTCCTTCATTGCCCGTTTTCGCGTGGTGAACTTTGAAGTCCAGCGATTGCAAATTTAAAACAATGAGTGCGCCAATGTCTTCCTGATCTTCTACTACGAGAATGCGATTCGTCATAATCGTGCTTTTAATTGTCTGTGTTTAATAAGCCGGCAAAGCCGTATTGGCGTTGTCAATCGGCACTAATATTTTGCTTGGGTCCTATCTCAGTTTGGTAACTTCACGGACGGTTAAAAGGGCGCTCTATCTTAAACCCAAATTAATCATTTGAATCTACTGCGGACGCCCAATGAACTGAAATTAAAGTGTTTTTTCAATTTTGCGGCTGCACCGAGTTTGCTCCCAGCAAACTTTCGGAAATACACTACCTCCATGTAGATAACCCGTAGAATGACTACGAATTTGCCGCAAAAGTTAAAAAATTCACTCTAATTTCAGCCCCTTGAACGCCCTCGCTACGATCCAACTGATTAATTTAGGTTAAACGGAGCGCCCAAATGAATGGCGGGTTTCTAGTTTCGAGTAATCGTAACTAGAATCGCGCCTTGATCAAACCGATGGCTGCTATCGAGAGCCGATTCACCGTAACCGTCTGCCGCCGTAACTACGCCGGGATGGCGGGTGACTCGATCGGCAATATCGTCGCGCTCTTCGCTAAACCCAGTGCCGCCTGCGGCGGGGCCTGGCACTGTGGCGGCGGTTTCAGTATTGGCCTCGGTGCCGGCGTCGTAAATGGGCAGTAAGCGTTGCAAGCTTTCTCCCGCTGCGAGCAGGCTTAATGGAAGCCCCGATGAACCGGTAAAGGCATCATTGGTATTCACCGGCATCGATGCCAGGGTGAGCGATAGGTCATCTCTGCTGAGCGACTCTGAGTCAAGCATAGCGCTAATTTCATAGCTTGCCTTTGCACCTGGTACGAGTATACCGCTTCCCGTCATTGTGCTGTAGGCGCTTTGCGCTTCATCAATAAATGCCGTCGGATCACCCGATTCAGCGAGCATTTCCAAACCGGTGGATGCGGGTTCGCCGATTTGCCAAGCGTTGTAGTCGCCATTATGTAGCACCAGTGCAAGTGGCGCCAAAGGTTGGTTTGCGGTCACATTGGCCACTTCCACGCTGAAGCTCACCAGCGTGGGTTGCGGCTCGTCCGGTGGCTCTGTTGGTAGCGGTTCTCGGTTGCTGTTGTAGCTATTGCCGCCACCACAGGCGGCGAGCAGCAAGGGTAGGGTAAAGCTGGCGATGTTAGTTCGTGTCAAAATATTCATTATCATCTCCTATTTAACGGTGACAACGACTTTTGCCACGGGGTTCAGCCAGCGGTGTACCAGGGCATTGACGTCACTGGTGCCTCCCTCTGCATCAGTGTCACCAAGGTTGCCGCGGTGGATATGGATGTTGGCGTTACCCTCC
>JAHQVY010000064.1 GCA_019634095.1 Cellvibrionaceae bacterium | reverse complement strand
CCTCATGAGCACGCCCCTAAGTGCCCTGGCGGTGTTGCTCCGCCTTAGATAGAATGGCTATTCTGCGTTGTCTCGGCAAATGCTCCTCGGTAATTGCTCCTGCATTACCCTAATAAGCTACTTCCTTGTAGCGATGCATTGCCCTAATACCTCACATCCGTGTGAGTACCGCCTTGCCAAGAACAAAAATTGATGCACTTCTAGGGCCTAAATCTCAAACGCCGCGGGTATAGCGCTTATTGAGAATGCGCCATAGAATGAATGCTTACGATGTTACTTATATTTTCGCCGGTGGCGCTTACGCTGTTTATGCCGAAAGCTTATATTTTAAAAGTGAAAATTCGTCATAGCCGAATTCGGGTCTGTAGCACATATTCAGCACACCATGGCAGAAAAAGAAAAAAGGATCTTTTTCCCAAAACCAGTACTCGCCAAAGTTGGGATCAAAAATTGCGTAATTCCCTTCACCCACATATACCGCGATACCGTGAGCCCCCGTTACGTTTGGGTCTGAACTCTCAAAAATCATGAGTCCACATCTGTTAGTTGGGGTTGCCAACGCATCGGTTATGTCATGCAGATTCCTACCCGCATCTTTCGGCTGAAAAGGCGGAGCAGTTACCTTAAACTTATACGCCAAGTGCTTCTCCGCTTCCTTTACCCCATCACGGCCCGTAGCATAGAATTTTTTTTGATTCAGGCTGATACGCTGTAAATAGTCTAAATTGGGGCTTATCCAGCTATGGCCTTTCATAATCCCGCCAAGATGATCGCACAGCCGCTGGTTGTTTAGGCACCAGCCAATCCACTCGATAGACAGACTAAGGCAAATACCGCTACCGGCGATACTAGTGATATCGTAGGACGCAAAACTTTGGGAAAAGGACCAAGTACAGTCTCCACCTAAATCCTTTGCAGCTTGGTCAACATCTTTGATTGTATATGACATGTAAACTCTGTAACTAAAAATTAGATTAAAAATTGAAAGCGAAATAAACTTAACTGGCTAGCCTGAAAATGTTGGTAAATAGCAATGATTGCTTACCCTGCATATTCCGGCGCAGCTCAACACTCATTACCTCTATTTGTTAGGGTGGTTGTTATGGGGCCCAATTTCTTTAGTGGGTGGGCTCAACACATACCAATTTTTCCAATACCGAAGCAGATATTGCATTGGGCGCTTATAGGTAGAAGGCCGCTAAGTGCGCCACTGGCCAATAAACTTAAAATAGGCAAGATTGCCTAATAAAAATGTTTCTAAATTAAGCGTAAAATTAATATACCCTTGTTTCCTAATTTTGGAATGTAAACATTATTTTTACTGGATTTGCCGGCAAGCATGCAGCAGAATAAAATCCACTACAGGTATACATTAAGGGTTCGCGACCTTAAATTATTACCACCGCAACCCATGCTGGGCGCGCCGGCACAATCATACGTATCGGTTTACGGTGCGGCAATCCTACAAATGTAGGTAATTTACTAGGGGGGTAGATTAGCTCGCAATTAATACACTCAAAGCCCAACCCTCTAAAATAGAAGAGTGACTCAAGCCAAAAAAACCAGATTTTCTAGTCCATTTATTCCATTGACATTTGTGCCGATGCGGTTATGAGCAAAAATTACCATGCTGTTTTGAATGTGGGCAAGGCAAGAACAGCAGCTTTGACGCTGGAAGACATGGTTTGTTTGATTGTGCTAAATATACCCACAACACTTAAGATTTAGGCCTCATGAGCACGCTCCTAAGTGCCATTGACGGTGTTGCTCCGCCTTAAATAGAATGGCTATTGTGCGTTGCCCTAATACCTCACATGCCTGTGAGTACCGCCTTGCCAAGAACAAAAATTGGCGCACTCCTAACACCTAAATCTCAAACGCTTTGGGTATATAAAACCAAGCAAGATAAGAGCGATAAATAAGTTGCTGCAAGACTATAGCAGTAAAGACAACTAAAAACCGAACTGATTTAGGGTCAATTACCGCTGCAAGCATTAATCCTAAATTAATCAGTTGGATCTACTGCGGACGCCCAATGAACTAAAATTAAAGCGTTTTTTCAATTTTTCGACTGCACCCGTAGAGTAACTACGAATTTGCCGAAAAAGTTAAAAAATTCACTCTAGTTTGTGCTCCTTGAGCACCCTCGCTACTATCCACCTGATTAATTTAGGATAAAAACCCAAGCCAATTCATCAGCTCAGGTTTTATATCTGCCGCACAGTCGTGAACTGAAGCGCAGCCTATACCCGCAAGTTTAGGGGTATTGTTTGGTTATGCACCAGTAAGCGTAGATGCACTTTGCCGCTGTCGGTCTACAATGCGAGCAATAAACCATATAAACGCTTCAACCTGTCCATTGAGTTGGCAAGTGCCCTGACAAATACTATTGAGTAAGCCTTCAGCGTCGGAAGATTGCAGTGCGGCAAGCGCAGCCTGTTCTTTAAAAAGCAACGAACACACCGGCATATCGGCCTCTTTGTGGGTACTTAAGGTCACCTTTCTATCCTTACATAAAATGGTCATCACTTCCGGTTCCCCCAATAGGCCAACACAAATGGCAAGGTTTGGCATTGGTGCAGCCACTTTAGCCATAAATGTTATTAAGTAGTCGGTAAAACCCCGGGCCCAATCATCAAGATCGGCATAGGCGATATTGCTTCGCGGTATTTCAGCGCGCAGAGCAGCGAGTTGTTGATCTGCTTCGCGTTCGGCTTCAAAAAGTGCAGCTAAGGTTTTCTCCACATCTTCCCGCGTGTGAGAGGCTGAGCAGATAAGCCTTAGGCGGCCACGGCCAATTTCTACAATGGGATAAGTTACGGCCAGAGTTTGAATGCCGCGCTGATACAAGTGCTCCACGATAGCGTAAAGCTTTTCTTTATCGCCAAAATGCGGTGTCACAATGGGCCCGTCGCCAGTGCCTAAGTCATAGCCCTCTTCTTCAAAACGCCGACGCATATAGCGGGTGATATCCCATAACTGCTCACGCAATGCATTGTCTGCGCGAAGACGCCGCAATGAAGCGAGTGCCGCGGCGATATCAGCCGGGCTAATGGATGCCTGAAAAATATAGGCGCGGGACGACGACTTTAAAAGGCCAATATGCTCGGCGCTGCCAGCAATAACACCGCCTATACTGCCCAGGGCCTTACTGAGCGTGGTCATAATAAAATCCACGTCTTCGGTAACGCCTTGTGCCGCGCAAATACCGGCGCCAGCTTCACCGTAAAAACCAAAAGAATGCGCCTCATCCACTAATACAAGTGCGTTATATTTTTTTGCTGTACGTGCAATATCGGCAACCGGCGCCGCACCTTCGCCCATGCTATAAACACTTTCTAATACCACTAATGTTGTGCAATAGGGTGATACCACAGATTCAAGAACAGAGGCTAAGTCAGACGCGCTATTGTGTTTAAAAGTTCTAATTGTTGCGCCACTTAGCCGTGCGCCATCCACAATTGATGCGTGACAAAGCTGGTCGATAACGACAATATCATTTTCTTTCAACAGCCCAGAAATGGCGCCAAGATTAGCGGTGTAACCGGTAGGAAATAAACATGCGCTGGGTTTTCCTACCAAATCAGCGAATTCTTGCTCAAATGCCAAATGTTGTTGCGTCATACCTGTTGCCGCCGCCGATATACCCATTCCGGTGCCAAAGCGCGTTAAAGCATTGGCGGCTTCTTCGATTACTTGTGGATGCCGGTTTAAACCGAAATACAAATTGGTCGACCATATAATCGCTTCTCGCTGTTCATTATTATGATAAGGATCACTGACCACTCCTCTGGCTGCACTGCCCGTTTGCAATACTTTTCCGTAAGGGTTTCTGCGATTATTGTTTACCATACCCATGAACGCTTGAACCAACTTGCTTTTATCATTCGCACACCACGCCGTGGCGCTGGCGGCCTGAAATGTGGGATGACTGGATTGAATACTCACTTGAAAGTTGGCCAGCGTATTTTTTGCTACCTTGGGCAGGGTATCTGCCGAGGGGGTTGCGTTGGTTTCTATTAACCTGTGTACAATAAAGCTGGCCAATGCGTTCGCAGTAGGCTGTTGGGTAATGGCAGAAGCCGGCAGCTCTCGCCCAATTAAAGCTGAGATTCGCCCGCTGAACTCCAGGCTTGTCAACGAATCTAAACCAAGGCTCTCGAACGAATCATCGGGCGATATCTGTTCGGGATCGGCAATGCTTAACAGCGACGCGAGTTCAGCCTGAATCATGGTTACTATTGTTACTGTGGCTGCTTGCTGTGGGTTGTTTACAGGCGTTGTGTGCTGGGCCAAACTATTCGCAGGGTAAATTGCGCGCTTTGCAGTGGTTTTTTGTTGAGCCAGGGTTTCTTTTTCCAGGCACATCAGCTTTTTGCGATCGAGTTTGTCATTGGGTAAAAATGGCAGCTCGGCTAGGTGTTTTACCACTTGCGGAACCATATACTTGGGTAATCGCTGCGATAAATACCACTTGACACTGGCCTCTGTAACCGCCTCATTTTGACTGACAATATAAGCCACCAAGATTTTCTGACCAATGCCACCGTCAACCGCGGCAGCCGCTGCAACTTCAACACCTGGCATCAGCTCCAGTGTCGACTCTATTTCTTCTAGCTCAATTCGGAAACCTCTAATCTTAACTTGTTGATCAATTCGCCCTAAAAACTCTATTTCTTGATTATTTGTCCAACTACACAAATCCCCCGTTTTGTACAAGCGTGTATCTGGAATTAGCTTGCTGGGCTTTATTTCTAAAAAACGCTCTTGGGTTTTCGCCTCGTCGAATAAATAGCCTCGCGCAAGTTTGCTGCCAGCAAGATACAGTTCTCCAGCCACACCCTTGGCTACAGGTTGCAAATCTTCATTTAAAATATACGCGCGTGAGTTGGCCACCGAGCGGCCAATGGTAATGACTTGCGTGCCCCGCGGAATTTCGGCAATCGTCGAATAAACGGTGTCTTCGGTAGGCCCATAAGCATTTAATATCCGCAGACTCGGCCTTAGCTCGTGCACCTGTTCTACCAGTGAACGCTTGAGCGCCTCGCCACCAAATACTAGGCACTGAATGCTTTCAGGTAAGTTTTTCTTGGCTAATACTGCCTGTAATGCCGAAGCCACCATCACGCATGTTTTCACCCGAGCTACCTCTGGTAGTTCGGTAAGTTCCAGCGCGTTTTTTGCCAATATTACGCAGCCGCCTAGGGATAAAGTGCCCAGAATTTCCATAACCGAGGTATCGAAACACACTGAGGCCCCGGCAAATACCCCCGACAGCTCTTCGTCACTGAAAAGAGCCGCCATTGACTGACACATAGCCACAACACTTTTGTGTTCGACAGCAACGCCTTTTGGCTGGCCCGTAGAACCCGAGGTATAAATAACGTAAGCCAAATGGTTTGCGGATGCGTGTCGCGCCTGTAATTCTTGTGTATGGTCACTCAATGTCGTCATCCACACTTGCTCACGCACGTCTTTGCATAGCTCGGCTGCGCACTCGTTGTCCACAATCGCCGCCACCGCGCGTGAATGCTCCAACATATATCGTACCCGCTCTTGTGGGTATGCGGGATCCAGGGGCACATAGGCGCACCCGGCTTGCATGGCACCCAAAAGTGCAGCAATCAAATCCCAGGAACGCAACATACACACACCGACTAGGGATCCCGGCTCTACGCCGCGATTGCTTAGCTCCGCAGCCACTGCATTCGCGCGTTTCATAAGCTGCTTGTATGTAATTGTTGTCTCGCCATCGATAATCGCAGCTCGCTCTGGATGTGTGAGCATACGCTGCGCAATCAACCCACTGACTGTGGCATCGAAATCGCCATTAAAGTGGTCTAATGTACTTGTGGTGCTTTCATTTTCAGTGACATTATGAATTGATTTAACCATTTACTTCTTCTCGCAGAATATTATTAATTAACTTGGTATCTCAAGTTTCGGAGTTCACTAATAACCAGCTTGAAACCACACTTAATCACACCACTCACGCCCCTAATTGCATAGCATAGCCATTCAAATTGAGCCGCTAACCATAAAGGCTACTCAGGCTCGAAAACAGGCGCAAGCCTACAAATGTAGGTAACGCGCAAAAATGGCGCCAATATACGAATAACGCAGCGCGGTACACTTACAAAAAATACCTTAAAAAATTATTAAGTGAAAAACAGAGGTTGCCAATTAAGCAATAACTAGAGCTTTTCAAAGTAAATATTTCCGAGTTTTTTCTGGAGCTTACAAGGATTTAATGGTAAGTCATGACAGTACATAACGAAGCGAAGATAAATAACCGTAAAAAAATCTGCGGTCATACATCAAAATTTTAAATCAAACACTTAAATAGATAAGTTCCAATAGCAGGAAAAAGGTAGGTCGACTTTAAAAGCCAAAATTTAATTAGCAAAATTTTTGAAATTGTAAAAAATTGTAGATGGTTTTTTTGTAGTGAAGATTGTTCATCCAAGGATAGCTAGGATAATCGCAAACAGCGGATTGTCTTTCACTTGGGATTTCGCTGTACATATACCCCTAGCATTTGATATTTAGACCCAGAACAGTTTAAAGCAGCATGACTAGCGCGGTACTCGGTTTTTTTCCACTTCAGTTAAGAGTGGCTGAAGAAGAGGGGGCTTCTGAATCCAAAATTCTATGCAAGGTTGCGCGCTATTGGCAAACTTAGTGAATATTTGATTGGTAATGAACATGTTGTCACTGGGGCAACGGCGCTTTTGTTTCTCTATACCCAAAACACTTGAGATTTAGGTGTTAGGAGTGCGTCAATTTTTGTTCTTGGCAAGGCGGTACTCACACGGATGTGAGGTATTAGGGCAATGCATCGCTACAAGGATGTAGCTTATTAGGGTAATGCAGGAGCAATTACCGAGGAGCAATTGCCGAGACAACGCAGAATAGCCAGTCTATTTAAGGCGGAGCAACACCGCCAAGGGCACCTAGGGGCGTGCTCATAAGGCCTAAATCTCAAGTATTACCTCACGTTCTATGCATATACTGAATAGATGAATGGGTCATGCTAAACTGCGGTTTTTCGCATATACATAGAGCCCTCGCATAATTTGAGTACACCCGAATGGGAAGTTGACTAAAGTGGCAATGTAGCGCGCTGCGTTATTCGTATATTGGCGCCATTTTTGCGCGTTACCTACATTTGTAGGCTTGCGCCTATTTTCGAGCCTGAGTATCCTTTATTGTTAGCGGTTCAATTTGAATGGCGATGCTATGCAATTAGAGGCATAAGTGGTTTGATTAAGTGTGGTTTCACTTGTTATTAGTATACACACAGGCAATGCTGCCGTGTCATAACTTATTGGGTGCGGTTAGTGAAAGTAGAGCCTGGCTGCCCAAATGCAGCTTGGATAAAAGTGATGCGCCCTCTTATTTCCCCGTAAGTTATAGGCGATAGATTTCCTTGGGAGTGAAGGGTTTGAAAATAGTTATTTCTGAAGATCACGCTTTATATAGAGAAGGCCTAAGAAACGTGGTTTTAGAGTTATACCCCGATGCCAACGTGATGGAGTCTGGCGATTTTGCCACGACTCAGCGTTTAATTAGCGAGCACCCGGATACCTCGTTGCTGTTATTTGATATCTGTATTCCCGGCGTTGAAGGCTTAAATGGTTTAACCCAAATTAAGCAAAGTCATCCTCTGGTATTGCTGGTGGTGGTATCTACACTCGACTATCAAGCGAGTGTGCAACAAATGATAAAAAAAGGTGCCGATGGCTTTATTTCTAAAACCGCGGCGCGAGCCGATATTGGCTCGGGAATACAGCGGGCGCTCAACGGTGAGTTGGTGGTTATCAGCGAACAGAAAAGTGAATCAACTGTCGATTTAACTCGGCGTCAAATAGCCACCTTAGAGCTGCTCGCGAAAGGGTATCGCAATAAGCAAATTGCTACAGAATTGGGGATCTCCGATGTGACGGTAAGAGATTATGTTTCCCGTGTTATGCGAAAACTGGAGGTAAAAAATCGCACAGAAGCGATCAAAAAGGCCAGGGAGATGGGCATTATTCTGGGTGGTTAATGCTGCGCTTTCAATAGTGGCGTTCAATAGTGGCGTTTGCCATGCGCCATAGTGGCTGGTAGCGTGTTATTGCCTGCTAACACGCATTGGCAGACTACTGCCTTTTATATATAGCCCATGCCGAAGGCTATTTTGCCCCGCTACCAAGCTTCCTCCTTCCTTGCTCCGGCTCCTAAACCTCCCTCCATGGGCACGGCGTGAAATACTTGCGCGAACGCAATGCGGTGAGTTTAAAGCGCGTGAGCTGCAGTATTTTTGATCGGTTAACGATTAACTCATAACCACTTTATTTGGCTACTATACCCAAAACACTTGAGATTTAGCTGTTAGGAGTGCGTCAATTTTTGTTCTTGGCAAGGCGCGACAACGCACAATAGCCATTCTATTTAAGGCGGAGCAACACCGCCAAGGGCACTTAGGGGCGTGCTCATGAGGCCTAAATCTCAAGTGTTTTGGGTATAATAT
>JAHQVY010000063.1 GCA_019634095.1 Cellvibrionaceae bacterium | reverse complement strand
GGATGTTGCTGATAGCGCAGGAAAACAATGCCTTTAACCTAAATAAATCACTTGGATCGTAGCGAGGGTGTTCAACGGGCTGAAATTAGAGTGAATTTTTTAACTTTTGTGGCAAATTCATAGTCACTCTACGGGTGCAGCCGCAAAATTGAAAAAACGCTTTAATTTCAGTTCATTGGGCGTCCGCAGTAGATTCAACTGATTAATTTATGATAATAGATAATCGGTTTAAAAAAACCTTGCGGATGCTGCCTTCTACCACTGTTATATAAAAGTTACCGAGGCATTGATAAACTTTACAGATAAAATAGAACCCTCAAAAGTATGCCAATGACTCAAGCCAGAAAACCCACGCCACCACTAAGGATACGACATTCTGCCATTAAATAATAGGATGTCTATATATCTTAATACGTTTTATTTAATTTGAATTACCCTATCCCCCAAAAAATAATTTACTCTTTCTCCAGAAAAAAATGCCCGTGCCTTGAGCGGCTCAGCGCTATTTTCATAGGGCATGGTGAATGTAAAAACATCATCGCCTACTAACTTCCAGCATGTAATGGTCTGCGATAGACACCCTGGTGATTTTTTGAAGCTAAGCTGAGAAAGCTCAAAAGAGTATGCGTCTGGCACCTCACTTTGAGAATCAAACATAAGCTCCTGCACTGGAACAAACAGTTTGGCAGAAAAACGCTTGCTGGTTTTACTTAAGGTACGCGCATCAGCTACGGGCAACGCCGTCTGCAAAAAACCTCTTGAAAGCACGGATTCATAAATGGAAAATACCGATTGTGGATTTTCTACATCCAATACCACAAGACTTTCTGATGTGTCTAAAAATCCACTCGTGTCTTGGGTAAAGATGGCAAGCAAATTGGGATGAATCGAATCGATATGCCTGACTGGCTGGCTCACTTTATATTCGCCAAGAATTTTAGGTTTGCCTCGCCTTGTAAGCGCGACAATAAATATTGGGTTGGTTGCTTCTGACATTGCCGACCCAAAATCTGCGTCAAATGCGGGGGGAGGCCCGCCGACATTTTCACGCCGCAATTCAACAGCAATGTAAACTCTGTCTTTTTGAGTAAATATACCTGTTAGTGCAGCCGTCTCATCTGTAGCGGCCTCAATCAATGGAATAGTTTCTATCAGTCGATATTCATTAGAGCTATTTTTCACTTCGAGGTCGTACACTTGTACGGCGGTATAAGCGCTATCGCCTTTTTTATCCTCTATCACAGTATATAAGTACGAGCCTTTTTGTATTATCTGTTTTGCAATGACATTTCTACTTAACAGTCGAGCTATCTCTACTTTGCCATCATATGATAGCTTTCCTTTGTCGCGATTAAAGCGATAAACCCGGGTTTTGTCCCCCGCGCTTATGCTCAGATATTCGCTATTTGGCGTTGAATAAAGGTTTGCTGCGTAGAAAAATTCAAATTCACCATACAGGCAGATGGCGTTTTGCGAAGCGTCTGTTATATCTACAACTGAAAGGTTAAATTCTACGATTGTTCGCCATTCACTGTCATCACTCGCATCACCCTCTATTTTTATACAGCCATCAACCCCCGAGTGAGTCGCCGAACTTAATATACTTATCTTATTCTCCTGCGCCGTAGTGGCAATTAACTGCCCATTCTGTTTTGTGCTGGCATATTTAAGGGGTTTTTGGCGTGCCGTTGCATCGTACAAATTTATTCGCGTGGTATAGATCGAATCGGTACCGATCTGCTTCCTATTAGCATAGATATTTGCCAGTATATCATCATGGTAATGCAAGACATGTCCATCGCTGTTTTCTTGTGCCAAATTAATCGAGTCTATCTTCGAATAATTTTCTCCGAAGCGCTGGTAGATCAATAAATCAATTGGGATTGCACAGGCAAGGTCGGGGCAGACGGTTATACCTGGGTCATCAACGAAATAAATAATATCCTTTTCTTTCAGTACTCTATCACCAATCGTGATGGGTTTTTTGAAAGAGCTTTCGTAGCTGAAAAAAGAGCCACCTTGATGTTCAATTGGTGATGCCAGGAGGGCGTTGGTTGAAAAAAATACAAGCAAGTAAAACCCTAAATAAATTGATTTTATGTGCATAGAATTACCTTACTCTTAAATTGATACTCGTTAACTGTTTCTTTATGTTAGTTGCTTAATGTTCTATGGTTTGTTAAAAAATTGTAAAAGACAGGTGACTGTAAATTTGCTTTTCTGGGATTATTTTTGGTGATAGGTTGTCGTAAGTATTCCCGCGAAGCTGAGTACAGGCCGGTTGAAGGTGAATACCTTTGCCAACTAGCGTATTGCCGATGTCATTTCTATCCGATGTTCATCTTGAGGAAATAACGCTTTTTGTTTCCGTATGAATTCTCCCTTCAGTTTGCGTTCATCGTGCAATAAACAAACAAGAATGGAGGCAGCGAGCCTTAGGTCGGAGATAACAGCATGCTATTTTTGGCGGGTAGTTGACTATATCGTTAGCGTTTGATGGCCAGTCCTTATGAGTAAGCCCCTGAGTGGCATTGCTGTGTTGCGCCGCCTTAAGCAGCAAGCTATTGTGAATAGACCGGCTATTCTGCCTTGTCGCGCTTTGCCGAGAAAAAATGACACACTCCTAACAACTAAATTTTACACCCTAGGGCGATCTATCGGATATCGCAGGCCGGTATGGCAGGGCATCCATAATATTTACAAATAAAACCCAATCCGCTAGGGTAGGGCAGTGACTCAAGATAGAAAAGCCCTAATCTATCTTGAGGATACCGCGTTCTACCATTGCTATGTACGCTGGTTCCGCAGGGCCTTCGTCTGTGGTGAAGACCATTCAACCGGTGACAACTATGATCATAGCAAGCAGTGGATTGCCCCATGCCTGAAATTTCTCTCGTAACTTTATTCTATCGATATTTGCGTCTATGCGGTGATGAGTAATCACTACCACGGCGTTTTTTATGTAGGATAACCCTTAACAGAAGCATGGACAAATTCACGAAACACCTTCCTGTGTTGTGCCACCTCGGGCTGCCTAATGGCGTCAAAAAAAAACCAGAACTTTTTGGTGGAAAGGGCGCCATAAAAGCTAAGCGCGGTTAGATGAACCGCGCTTAGCTGTATGACCTAGGTCGATTTAAGCCCGTTGCGAGCGGGTATAGATAAGAATCCCGGACATATTGATTTCACGTCTATTCAACAACGCCTGTTTGATTTGGTTAAATATAAAACTAAAAAAAACAATAAGCGAAAAATAGGTTGGTGCAAGCTTGAACTGATGGTTCTTTTGTTAAACCTATAGCTGGAAAACCGCACGCTGAATTTGGCGGGGGCGGTTTTCGGCAGCTGGGACATGCACCCTACAAATACAAATGTGCATTGCCATTTTATTCACAGCAAAGCACGCTCGCTCTTAACACTCACAACGTTGCTTAAAATTTAGTATTTTAGTGCGCGGCATAAATCTCAAATATTACACGCATCCGTCAAAGTCAGCGCTGGCGCATAAACCAACAGTCTGTCTTTAGGTATTTAATTCACCCACAGTAATGGTGCAAAAGATTTTATTGCAGTATTGCAGGTTTGCAGTGAATTAAAAGTGGCCCATCTTTATTAAACGTTTAACCGTAGAAATACCTGAATTTTTATTCTATGTGCGGGTGAATATTAGAAATTTATTTTTTTAAAAGAACAATCGGACGCTTGCCCCAAGCGCCTGCGCCAAAATAAGGCCGTTCAAATAGCTGAGCACCCAAATAGATCACACGGTAATTTTATTTATTTACACCAAGAAAAAAACGTTAAAAATTATTTAATTGAAAATAAATTCACAAATTTAATTAACATAATTTAACAAATGGTGTAGTCTTTTTAATCATATTTAAAACATAGGAGGCCCGCTCATCACATAACAATTCACTTGTTAAGCAGCATCAGGTCCATAGCTCCACTCTTGCAGAATTTCGTAGAAAGTAGGCATTTCCTTTCCGCGATCTATCGTCAGCATCTGCGGCACTAAATTTTTATTCTTGTTCCTAAAAAAGGAGAGCGTTTATGAAAGCACTTACCGGTGCAACAACAACCCCCCTTAAACAGGCTGGTTCGATCACCGCTTGTTTGTTATTAGGTTTATTGAGCCACTCTCCAATATCGGCAGATATTAGGGCGCTCGACAGCGAAACACGTGTACCCAACGAGTACATTGTGGTGTTAAAAGATGAAATTACCCCAGTAGGCAGTGACATGGGCATGGCCAAGGTACAAAGTTTTGCCGCCAGCATAGAAACTTTATACCAGGCAAAAGTCTCGCGAGTGTTCCAAAACTCGCTCTCGGGCTTTGTTGTGCATGGCAGCGAAAAGGAGATCATTGAATTAGCCAAAGATAAAAATATCGCGTTTATTGAAGCTAACCAATACGTGTCGACTTACGAAACACAATTTGGTGCTACCTGGGGAATCGATCGAATAGACTCCTTAAGCGGGCTAGACTCCACCTACGTATATACCTCCACCGGCGACGGCGTTAGCGCTTATATTATCGACACCGGAATTCGCACCTCCCACGTTGAATTTACCGGGCGAATCGGGGAGGGCGCCGATTTTGTCGGCGACGGCAATGGCACCAATGACTGTAACGGCCACGGCACTCACGTCGCCGGCACGGTGGGCGGTACACTTTATGGGGTGGCCAAAAGCGTTACCCTACACGCGGTGCGGGTGCTCAATTGCGCCGGCAGCGGCACCTATGCGGATGTGATTGACGGTATCGATTGGGTCGCGGCAAACGCGCAACTGCCTGCCGTGGCGAATATGAGCCTGGGCGGTGGTGCCTCCGACGCCGTGGATGCCAGCGTTGCCGCCGCCAGCGACGCCGGAATTGTGTTTGTGGTTGCCGCGGGCAACTCCTATGGCGCTAACGCCTGCGGCTTTTCCCCGGCTCGGGCGCAACCCGCTATTACCGTGGGCTCCACCACCGACAGCGACGCGCGTTCCGGTTTTTCCAATACCGGCCCCTGCTTAGATATTTTCGCCCCCGGCTCGAGTATCCTCTCTGCCTCCAGCGGTTCCGACACCGCCACCGCCACTCTCAGCGGCACTTCCATGGCCGCGCCCCATGTAGCTGGTGCGGTTGCCCTACTGTTGGAGCAATTCCCCACGGAATCGGTAGAGGACATTACCGCGCGAATACTGGCCAACGCAGCCGAAGGCGTTGTCTCCTCCCCCGGCAGCAATTCGCCGAACCTGTTTCTGTACACCTCCCCCGATGGTTCAGCGCCACCACCGCCAGACCCCTTCCTTCCTCTTGGAGACAAAGTCACCCGTGATTTAAGCCAGGCCGAAGATATTGGCTTTGAAAGTTATGGCCCCTTGCTCTATGGCTGTGTGGCTGCCGTGGCAGGAGAGTTAATTCCCGGAAAATATGGCACCAATCTCGGCGCTTGCCACACGCCCGTCGATGGCGAGGAAGTTCCACAATATAACTATCGCTACATCGTGACCGACGGCATGAGCTGGCAGCCCGCCACTAACGGATTCCTTCCAGATGGCAGCGTAGTTTTTGGTGGCAGTGAAGGCAGCGAGCTTTACCTGTGCCGCGCAGAAATTTTCGACAGCGTGCAGCCGGGCAACGTCACCACCGATGGTAGCTGTTTAATTCCCTATGGCTATGCCGTGAACCCGGTGGATAGCTTCGAAGTGTTGGTGGCCGATTAAGTGCGTTTGAGCCTTGCCACCCATAGGTGAGGCCTGCACGAAACAATCTACCCCATTGCTTGTCTACCCCTAAGCTTGCGTAAATACCGCTTGCTTAGGGGCATTTTTTTAGCTTTTAATTACAGCGCCAAATAAAACCGTGGCACGAACACTTCCCAAAAGCCCTTCCAACAAACCCTTCCAACAAACCCCAGCAAATTATTGGCTTCTCCCCGCGCCAAAACACCTCATAGACTTGAACAGAACTCAGCATCCATAAACACAATTAACCTGTGACTAATCCAGATCAAGAGTTAGCCATTAAATACGTTTTACAATCAACTTATCCGAAGATAACTATCGATTAATATAGATTTCCGAACCCCACCTAGCTGTTTAAGATAGGCACATAAATTACATGAACGAGGAGAGTTGAAGGTGACAATTAATATTGGGATTCAAGAAAGTGACCGTGTAGCGATTGCTGAAGGTCTTAAAAAACTACTTGCAGATTCGTACACTCTTTATCTGCAAACTCATAATTTCCATTGGAATGTTACGGGCAAGAACTTCCGCGAACGACACTTGATGTTTGAGGAGCAGTATACAGAACTTGCCACAGCTGTAGATGATATCGCCGAGCGTATTCGCACACTGGGAGTGACAGCCCCAGGCACTTATAGCGCTTTTGCCGCACTCAGCTCGATAGAAGAGGTGGAAAGCGTACCCGATGCAGACGAAATGGTTGCCTACCTGCTAAAAGGCCACGAACAGGTAGTGAAAACAGCGCGGGAGGTATTGAAATCCGCCCAGAAAGCCACCGATGAGTCCACTGCATCTTTAGTTTCTGACCGTATGGCCTTACATGAAAAAACTGCTTGGATGCTGAGGGCAATGTTAGATTAAAAAAAATGTTTGAGAATCTATCGGTTTTTTT
>JAHQVY010000062.1 GCA_019634095.1 Cellvibrionaceae bacterium | reverse complement strand
CTTGCATAAAAAATAGGAGCCGTCAGCTTATTGCCTGAACATAGGAGCCGTCAGCTTATTGCCTGAACATAGGAGCCGTCAGCTTATTGCCTGAACATAGGAGCCGTCAGCTTATTGCCCGAACATAGGAGCCGTCAGCTTATTACCAGAACATAGGAGCCTAGCGTATTGCTCGAAGATTGTATTATGGTATACAATCTTGCCCTAGAGTGAATTGGGCTGCTTGTTCTTGTAAGGCGGTCTCACATACAGGTGAGTAAATGAGCTACGAAATTAGAAAGATTGTGCATTACAGTGAAGAAATGCACATAGAAGGCAGCAAGCCCCTCAGTGTGCCCATCACAATGTTAGGTGTGTGTGCGGTGATAAAAAACCCCTGGTATGGCCGGGGTTTTGTGGAAGATTTGAGCCCAGAAATCAAAGCCCACGCTTCTGAATTGGGTGAGCTTTTGGTATCGCGAATAATTAAAGCCATGGGTAGTGGCGACAACATTGAAGCCTACGGTAAAGCCGCTGTTATTGGTTCCGGTGGCGAAATTGAGCACGCCTCCGCTGTGATTCATACCCTGCGGTTTGGCAATCATTACCGCAATGCGGTCTCGGCCAAGAGTTACCTTAGTTTCACCAATAAACGCGGCGCTCCAGGGTCATCCATACAAATACCGATGATGAACAAGTTAGATGAAGGCGCCCGTTCTCATTATATTACCCTCGAAATGCATATTCCCGATGCGCCCGCCGCAGATGAAATAGTTATTGCGCTCGGCGCCGCCGACGGTGGCCGCGCACATCCCAGAATCGGCAATCGCTACCAAGATATCAAAGACTTAGAACAAGAAGCATTGCAAGGGAAATAAATCGTTGCGCAGCTACGCTTTGGTTTTAAATGGTAGGAAATAAATAGTAGGAAATTATGCAAGCACTCTGCGAACAGTTTGCCAGTACAACGCATAAACTGGCCTACGACCCATCGGGAACAGCCTACCTTGATGAAGGCGAGGGCGAGCCAATTGTGTTTATTCACGGCGTTGGCCTAAGCCACCGCATGTGGTTTGCGCAGAGCCAGTTTAAAAGCCGCTATCGCGTTATTCGCTATGATTTGCTGGGGCACGGCGGCAGCCCGCTGCTGGGGCCCGAAGCCAGTTTGTTAGAATTTACGCGGCAACTGGCCAATTTACTCGATTACCTGGAGATACGCTCGTGTTCGGTGGTGGGCTTTTCTCTCGGCGCGCTGATTGCGCAGGAATTTAGCCTGAATTCTGGGCAAAGGGTGCATAACCTGGTGTTAATGAATTCGGTTTACGACCGCTCCCAGAAACAACGGGTCGATATATACGAACGGGCCTTAGATGTCGCTACCAACGGTCGATCAAAAAGTATTAATGCTGCTATTGAACGCTGGTTTTCGCAGGGCTTTCGGCAGCGAGAAGCGGCTTTGGTTAAGGCAATTAGTCAGGAGCTGGCTGCCAACGATGATATGTCCTACCTGCGCGCTTATACGGTATTTGCCCAATCAGACCAGCGCTTAACAGGCCGAGTTATCGACATTTCTCATAACACCTTAGTTATTACCGGCGAGTTAGATGTGGGTTCTACACCCGATATGAGCCGGGCCTTGCACAAGCAAATTGCCAATTCCACGCTAGTTATTGTTCCCGAGCAGCGGCATATGCTGCCTGTTGAAGGCGCGCTCGCGACCAATAAACACTTACTTAATTTTCTGAATCGGGAAAACGACCATGACGCTTAAACAGTACCAAATGTATGTCGGTGGTGAATGGGTTGATGCAGTCGATGGCGGGCGCTTCGATAGTTTTAATCCGGCCACGGGGGAAGTATGGGCCAGTTTCCCCGCCGCCGCGGTTGTCGATGTCGACCGGGCGGTAAAGGCTGCACACCAAGCGTTTACTAATCCGCAGTGGCGGGGTTTAAGCCCTACCCAGCGCGGGCAATTGCTGGCGCGCTTAGCCGAAGTTTGCCGGGAAAATACCGATCACTTAGCGGAATTAGAAACTTTAGATAACGGTAAATTGCTGCGTGAAACTCGAGGTCAAGCCGCGTTTTTGCCCGATTTTTTGAATTATTTCGCGGGCCTCGCCGACAAGGTTCAGGGGGATGTACTCCCGGTAAATAAAAGCAATATGTTTTGCTACACCAAGCGGCAAGCGCTCGGCGTTGTTGCAGCAATTATTCCTTGGAATTCACCGCTGTATCTTACGGTAATCAAGCTTGGTCCCGCTTTAGCCACCGGCAACACCATTGTGCTTAAGCCCTCGGAGCACGCGTCGGCGACCCTTTTAGAATTGGCCAGGCTAAGTGAGCAGGTGGGTTTCCCACCCGGCGTTATCAATGTGGTGACGGGTTTCGGCAAGCCCACCGGCGATGCACTCACCAAGCACCCGCTGGTGCGAAGAGTTGCCTTTACCGGCGGCGTAGCTGGGGCGAAACAAGTGGTGGTAAATTCCTCGGAAAACTTATCGAAGGTGAGCCTCGAATTGGGTGGTAAATCCCCCAATATAATCTTTGCCGATGCCGACTTAGAAAGCGCAGTCAACGGTGTTGTGGCGGGAATCTTTGCCGCTTCTGGTCAAAGCTGTGTTGCCGGCTCTAGAGTTATAGTGCAAGAAAGTATTTATGAAGCATTTCTGGCCAAGTTAATTGCGCGGGCAAAAACCATAAAAATTGGTTTGCCAACGGATGCAGATTCAGAAATGGGCCCCATTGCAACTGAGACGCAAATAAACGCAATAGAGGGCTTTGTGCACCGAGCCCAGCAACAAGGCGCCAAACTCTGTTTTGGCGGTGCTCGTGTTAGGGTGGAATTTGGTGGCTGGTATTTTCCGCCGACAATTTTCGCCTGCGATCATCAAGATTACGAAATATTTCAAGAAGAAATTTTTGGTCCGGTGGTGAGCGTGTTGCCATTTGCCAGTGAGGCAGATGCCATAGACGTTGCCAATAATTCCAAGTACGGCCTCGCAGCCGGTATTTGGACAAAAAACCTGGCTCGAGCTCACCGAGTTGCGGACGCCGTCGTTTCGGGAATTGTGTGGGTGAATACTTATCGCGCGGTATCTCCAATGGCATCGATTGGCGGCTTTAACGCCAGTGGCTACGGACGCGAAGGGGGCATTGAGGCCTTGAACGAGTATACAGAAACGAAAACGGTGTGGATAAACATCTCCGACGAAACCATGCCAGATCCTTTTATAATGAGATAATTTTTATGTCAAAAAGCGAAAAATACGAAGCCGGTTTAGAGGTAAGAAAGGCTGTTTTAGGTGAAGAATATGTTAATAAGGCGCTGGCTGCGGCAGATGAATTCAGCGGTCCGCTGCAGGAGCTGGTTACCGAATATTGTTGGGGTACGGTTTGGACACGAGAAGGCCTGCCGCGTAAAACCAGAAGCTTGTTGAATATATCCATGATAGCTGCACTGAATCGACCGCATGAACTTCGCATACATTTAAAGGGCGCGTTAACCAACGGTTGCAGCCCTGCAGAAATTCAAGAAGTGATATTACAAGTGGCCATATATTGCGGTGTGCCGGCGGCCATCGATGCCAACCGAATTGCCCGAGAAGTTATTGCCGAATACGAAAGCGATAAACCCTAATCGCAGACAAAAATAAAAATGTAGTCGATAAATGTTATGAGTAAAGAGCTAGATGCGTTGCTGAAAGTGTCCGATGAGAGAAAAACCCTAAAACAAATTGTGCTCGACAAATTGCGCCGAGCCATTCTCAACTTGCACTTTAAGCCCGGCCAGCGCTTGATAGAGCGAGAATTGTGCGAAATGATGGGTGTAAGCCGAACGGCGGTTAGAGAAGCCTTAAGCTTTTTGTCTGCCGAGGGCCTGGTTACTGTTGTGCCAAACAAGGGGCCCATAGTGACCGAAATTACCTTGGAGCAAGCCAAGGGGATTTACGAGATACGGGCGGCCTTGGAGGGCCTCGCGTGCCAGCGATTTGTAGTGAATGCCAATGATGATCATGTGCAGCAATTGATAGACGCAGAGCGTAAACTCGGCGAGGGCTTTCACTGCGATGATATCCATAAAATCCTTGAATCCGCTTCGGATTTCTACGATGTAATCTTCGAAGGTTGTGCCAACCCCATGATTCGCTCGACATTAAAACCCTTGTTGGCACGGGTAAATTACTTGCGTGCTACTTCTATGTCCAGCAAGGATCGTCACCAAGAAAGTATTGCCGAAATAAAAAAAATATTAGAAGCCATTGTCAAGCGCGATCAACAGGCGGCCTTCGATGCCTGTGTGGATCATGTCTTTAAGGCGAGAGCCGCGGCTCTGGATACCTTAGAAAAAAGGCAACAGGGGGCTGAGTGTGCGGATAGCCAACCAAAGATTCAATCGATTGACTCAGTTAAAACTTAGTTGCACCCAGAGTCTTCGAGGTTTAGATATTTGGCGTGCTTATCGGCCCTAAATCATCATTGCCATGGTTTATAGTTTAGGAGTTTACGATGCCCGCGTATTGGGTTGCTAGAGTTAAGGTTATTGACACTGAAAAATATCAAGAATATACCCAGCTGGCGGCAGTTGCGCTTAAAAAATATGGCGCCCGGGTACTGGCAAGAACCGACTCGCCCTTTGTATTAGAAGGGGATGTAGCAGAAAGTGACGCGCAGTTTAATCGCAGCGTGATTATTGAGTTTGCGGATCTCAAGACCGCTCAGCAGTGTCATCGCTCGCCGGAATACCAACGTGCAAAACAAGCCAGAACCCATGCCGCTGTCGTCGAATCATGGATAATATACCCGTAGCGTTTGATATTTAGGTGCTAGCAGTGCGTCAATTTTTGTTTTTAGCAAGGCGCGGCGTGTGGTCAGCAATTCCGCTGTAGTGTACTAGGCTATGCGGCTAAAGCCGAGTCGCAGCAATGGTTTTCCAAGTTGGACGCGATTAATTAATATGAAATATTGTTGTGATTGTGGCGCTAAAACGGTTACCAGGGTACCGCCGGGAGATCATCTTTGTCGATCTGTATGCGAAAACTGCGCAAAAATTCATTATAAAAACCCGCAGGTTATTGCTGGCTGTATCGTTAATTTCCAGAACAATATACTGCTCTGTCAAAGAGCAATTAAACCAAGGGTGGGCTCATGGTCTTTCCCGGCTGGCTTTATGGAGAATGGCGAAACTGTTGAAATGGCAGCGGCTCGCGAGGTTTTTGAGGAAACTGGTGTTCGAGTCTCTATTGATGCGCTTTATTCGGTTTTCGCTATCCAGGATATCAATCAAGTGTATATAGTTTACCGCGGTACAGTGGCCTGTGACCAAGTGTTGCCAGGCCCCGAGTGTCAGAACGCGGCCTTTGTGGAGCCCGATAAAATACCTTGGGATAATATTTTCTACCCGGCGATTACTGATATATTAAAGCGCTACGTTCGCGAAATGGAGCGGAACACTTACGGGATTTATACCGGTTCCCACGAGGCGGGGAAGTTGGCTTTAATTGAAAATGAAAAGTCTTCCCCGTCTGAAATTTAAATCTGTTCCATAGGTGCAGGAGATTGGCCATGAAGTTTTCTCTATTTATTCACATGGAGCGTTTTAACCAGAATAAAAGTTATGCGTAGGTTTTTAAGGATTTAGTAGAACTGGTAAAGACTGCCGAGGACGGTGGGTTTAATACGGTTTGGATTGGTGAGCATCATGCTATGGAATTTACAATTTCGCCTAACCCGCTAACGTTTCTCGCCAACTTGGCGCCTTTAACCACGCGCATACGTCTGGGTGCCGGCACACTGGTAGCACCATTTTGGCATCCGATTCGATTAGCCGGGGAAGCGGCGTTAGTCGATATTATGTG